>JAYTFV010000023.1:0-11970 GCA_043734065.1 Planctomycetota bacterium | reverse complement strand
AGCCCGCACTCTGGCGAGTGCAGCGACCTCACGGAGCCAGCAGTTCTCTCAGCTTCTTGAGCAGCGGCGGAATCGCCGTGCGGGGGTCTTCCTCTTCCTCGTATTCGAGCACGACATAGCCTCGGTAGTTCGTCTGCTTGAGCATCCCGATGATGCGGGCCAGGTCGGCGGTTTCCTTCTTGCCACCGTTCGGAGAGACCGTCGCCTTGACCTGCGCATTCATCGCATAGGGGGCGATCATCTCCAGCGACGCATACGGGTCCGCCGTGCGGAAGTTCCCGCTGTCGAAGTTCACGCCAAAGCTCGGCGAGGGGGCCACGCGCTTGACGATGGCCAGCAACTGTTCCGGGGTGGAGGTGATGCCGCCGTGGTTTTCGAGGGCCAGGACGATGCTCTTTGTCGCGGCATAGGCCACTGCGTCGTCGATGGCAGCCACGCAGCGGTCGAGGGCGGCGGCCTCGGTGTCTCCCTTCGGCACATTCCCCGCGAAGATGCGGATCACCGGCGCTCCGAGGTCCGCAGCGATGTCGATCCACCGGCGGGTCATCGCCTGCTCGGCTTCCAGGGCCTCCCCGGCAGGCTTGCAGAAATCGTTCCCAATGGCGGTGCCGGAGATATCCAGGCCCAGCCGAAACGTCTTCTCCTTGACCTGGCGGATGTAGTCGGGCGTGACCTCTGCCGGAAAGTAGTAGCTCGTCAATTCGGTGCCGTCGAGGTTCTGCTCGGCACAGAAGTCGATGAAGTCCAGCAGCGTCATCGTGCCCCCCTTCCGTGGGGAAGGCCAGTTCTGCGACAACTGGCGACTGAAGGAATAAGCCGCCAGTGAGAGTTTGAGGTGCGGCTTCCCATTCCGCACGATGGGGACTGCAGCTGGACTCCAAGACGGCACTGCCAGGCCCGCGAACACAGCGGCTCCCGCAGTCAGGAATTGGCGACGAGGCAGGTTCACGCTCATATCAGACTCCCGGGACCGATGATCACAATCTCTCTGATTCTGAGGAGAGTTGTGGCGGAGTGCAAAGGACCAGAGGCCGTCAGGGTGTGCCTGGTAAAACGACCGAACACGGGGGGGGATGGGGATGAGAGGGAATCGCGAAGTCTGTTGCGCCCCAGGTGCGCCGTACAGGCGAGCCGGATGGCGTCAGCCTCCGGACTCTGGCACCCGACGCGCCAGTCCGGGGGCTGACGCCGCTCGGCTCGCCTGCGTGTGAGCGAGGTCGCGCCTCAATTCGTCCCGTGGTCAATTCGTCGGAGTGTCGCACTCCCCACCTTGATCACCGCGATCCCCTTGCTTTGGCCGAACTCGACCTGGCTGTCCACATTCAGTCCCAGGATGTTGGATGACACATGGGTCAGAATCCGATGGCGAGCCGCAAAGGTCATATGAGCCTGGATGCGGGACAACGGGCTCCAGAGCGAAGCCCCCGCGAGTACCAAAATCCGCTTGAGGCCCTGGACCGCCACCGAAATCGGCAAGGCATCCTCCCAGACCAGCCCTTCTTCGAAACTCAGCGGCAGACGCGGCATGGCCAGAAACATCAGCCTCAAGACCTCGTCATGCCCCACCAGACGGTAGAAGTAAAACGTCCCCTCTTCCTTTCCAAAATAAAGCTGCCCCCGGCGGGTTTCGAAATAGAACGTCCCGTCCTGCCCCATCCGCACCACCAACCGCGTCGTACTCACCACTTTGCCGTCCACGGTCAACTCGTAATCGTACCATTCATTGAGGCAGAAATTGGTCAGGGCATCGAGTTGCAAATCCACCGGAGTCGAATGGACCGTGCTCCCTTTGGGGGGTAAGCCGTTGGCATGGAAGCCGGCCTCATCGATGTAGGCCACAAAGCTGAAGGGGATCGTGCCGCCGCTGGGGAACTCCCCGAGTTGCACCTGGACATGGATGTGCGGCTGGGGCGAATACCCCGAGTTCCCGCACAGCCCCAGCACCATCCCGGTCACCACCCAGTCGCCGGGCTTCACGCGAATTGAGCCGGTCGCGAAGTGCGAGATTTCGACATGGAAGCCTCGCGGATCGTGAATCACCAGATAGTTGCCCCAGTTGTGATCCTCGTCGAATTGCCCGATCGAGTTGTCGGGCAGATCGTTTTCGACATGCACGACGCGGCCACGAATCGGCGAGAGCACCGGTTTGCGGTAACAGAAGAACTCCGAAAGTTCCCCCCCCTCGCCGGAATAGGTACGCCCCTCTTCGTCCGTAATGACAAAGTCATAGGCATACCGCCACGGGCCCTTATGCGTCCACTGATCGTTGAATCCCTGCCACACCGTCCACGTCCCGAAGAATGGCAGACGGATCGTCCGCACTTCCCCCGGAAACCGGTTCCGGCGTGCCAGACTCGCATCCAGCGTTTCCTCGGGGGTACTCCCCATTTGCCAAACCAGTTCCGGATAACCCGCCGACCGCGCCGCGTATAAAAAAGAGAGCGTCACCAGATTAAACGGGAGCGTGTAAATCGGCACGCTATATCCGGAGAGAATGACCTGCAACGCATCGATCATTAACGCGGATGTCCCCACCGCCAGAGTCGCCACGAGATAGCTGCGGATCGACGGCACCAGAAACACCCCGCCGATCGCCATCGAGATGAGCGCGAAATTGAATCCGTTGATATCCTCGAACGCTCGTTCCCACGACCCCAGCATCGCCGCCCGCAAACTGGTGCCGACGAAATACCCAGAGACTGCCAAGGCAAACAGAATGCGGGAACGGATGAAGATCAGCGTCGCATGGGTGATCCCCGCCATCACCGAGGGAACGAACAAGATCGCTCCCAGCGACCGAAAAAATCCGCGAATCCCCAGGGGAAAGGCGTTTTCGAAAGGCGATGGACCGGGGCCGCCCGGCAGTTCGACGCCTCCCAAGACGGCTGGCCCGGAAACAGCCCAGGGCACCGCATGCAGCAGATTGGGATACTTCAGTGATGCGTAGTAAGCCCCCGCGCTGGCGAACACGAACGGGAGACTCAACACCGGCAATCCCAGGTAATGCCGCAGCGCCGTTGACATCGTGATCGTGAGTATCGTGGTGATCACGCTGGCACTAATCACAAACACAATCATCAGCCACGAGAACTTCAGGGCCATGCCAATCCCGATCCCCACCAGCAGCGGGTTGTACGTATAAAAACCAGAGGCCAGAAACTGCTGCCCCATGCCCAGCAACCGCGCGACCCCATACGCGGTGAGGACGGCGATCAGCCCCGAAAGACCCGCCTGCGGGATGAACCAGGACACCACAAACAAAATCGCTCCCAGTCCCGTGCTTTCCAAAAACAACAGCTCGGAATGACTGCGGAGCAGGGTCTTGACCAGCACCGGTGCATCGCCCTGACGAATCGTCTGGATGACCGACCGCACCTTGGCTACTGCCATCTGCCACAGGCCGGGCTTCTGTTCCAGCGGGGGATCAGCGTTCGGCGAAGTGGCTGTTAATAGCGCCACCGGCCACAGGGCACTGGAGTGACTCGTCGGACCTCGCTGCGGCTCGGGCATGGGGGTGAGGAGGAAGGAGGAAGGAGGAAGGAGGAAGGAGGAAGGAGGAACTCGATATTTAGCGAGGGTCGCACGGTACTCCGTTCCTCCGCACGGCACAAGCACCGCAGTGTTTCACACCGGGAAAGCTCCCAGCCGTCAGCGATCAGCATTCAGCCAGCAGGCCAGTGATCTCGCTCGCCCCCCCCCCTCGCGACCCCTCATGGGTCACACATCACAGCCCAGGGTCGCGCTCGCCGGATTTTGACGGCACGAGTTGCCGTAGAGGCACGGCAACGCACTTTGTGAAGTGGGGCAACTCTTCTCTGACTGAAAACTGATGGCTGACGGCTGAAAACTAACCACTGTGAAACAGTGCGTGATTGAGGTCAGATGAGTTGACATCAGTTGCGACTTATTGGTAACATCCTTGGATTGCTGGTCTTCCCGTTCGATCATCGCGAAGGAACTGTGTTTGATGCCAACGCATCCATCTTTGAGCGTCGTGGGATTTCTTCTGTTTTGTATTGCTCTGGTGGGCAGCACCTCCGGAAGCGAATTGGATCGCATCATCTCGCAGGAAAACCAGGCTTCGACCACGGGGCGTCCGCTCGATCCGATGCCGGTCGTGGACGATTCCGTCTTTCTGCGCCGCATCTACGTCGATCTCATTGGGCGTATTCCCACGGCTGCGGAAGTCGACGAATTTTCCACATGGCCGGTCGAAGGACGTCGCGAGAAGCTGATTGATCTCCTGCTGAAGGATGAGCGTTTCGCCGATCGCTGGACGATCTTCTACGCCGACATGCTGCGGTTGCGGTCGCAGGCGACGGGCGGCGCGGCCCTGATTGCCTACGTCCACAATGCGGTCCAGACCGGCATGCCGTACGATGAGATGAGTCGCCGCCTGATCTCCTCGAACGGCAAGGCAGGGCGCGTTCCGGAAGTTGGTTTTGTCCTCGGCGACGACGCCGATCCGCTGGCGATGGCCAGTGTGACTTCCCAGGTGTTTCTGGGAGTGCATATCGGCTGTGCCCAGTGCCACGACCATCCGTTCGATGTCTGGAAGCGCCGCGACTTCTACGACATGGCAGCATTTTACGGGAAGACCCGGCGCTACGAGAGCCAACTCACGAAGGTCGTGTACGCCACGGAAATGGAACAGACGAGCATTCTCTGGCCACCTGAAGGCGTCGGGGCAGCGGAAGAGCGGAAGCCCATTCCCGCCAAGTTCCCCTTCCCGTTGAATGAAACGCGCGAGACGCCGGAGTACATCACGCGGCTGCTGGCCACGCGGGCGGCGAAGCTGGCAGCCATTCCGAAGCCCGATGACAAGGGTCCATCCGTGGACGACCTGCTGGAAAGTGTCTCGGACAAGGTGGCCAAGTCGACGACTGGCGAGTTGGCTGCAGAGCTGGCCTTGGCCGACTCGAAACGCGACATCCGGCAGATCGATGTCCAGAAGGGACTGTACAAGCCGAGCGAACTGCGAGAGCAATTGGCGGCCCAGATCACCGACCCGCGGAACAAGTATTTCTCGCGAGTGCTGGTCAATCGGGTCTGGAAGACTCTGGTCGGACGAGGCTTCATCGAGCCGGTGGATGACTTCCGAGACGACAACAAGCCGGTCATGCCCGCTTCGCTCGACTATCTCGCGGAAGAGTTCGTCGCCAGCGATTATGACCTGCGCACCTTGGTGCGGCTGGTCGTCACCAGCGATGCCTATCAGCGCGGACATGCCCCATCGAACAGCGACGAGATCACACGGGTCCAGTTGGAAACCCAGCTTCTCGCCACGCCGGTCCGGCGGATGTTTGCCGAATCACTCTACGACAGCGTGGTCACAGCGGGCCACCTGTTCGAGCCCAAGCACAGCCCCGGCAAGAACGAACGCACGATCCATGAATACGTGCGAGTCCCGAAGGGAACCAAGCCCGGCGAGGCGGGCAAGGCGAACACACTGGCTCCGCTCAAGGGGTCCGGAACCGCGATGGCTGCGATGCCGGGCGGTGCGGCGATGGCCGCGGGTGGTGGCGAGTACGCTTTCGAAGAGGCGATCGAACTCGACTTCACATCGATTTTGAAGGAGCAGGGGGCAGACGACGAGGTCGCTCTCGACGCCATGCAGGCGATGTCGAAGGAAGAAATCGAAGCCCAGCGGATGGCCCAACAGCGGATGATGCGGAACTCGAACGAGTACGAAGACCAACAGGTGTCTCGCGTCGTCGACGACAATCCGGTCTTCAATTCGTCCCTGCGGATGCAGTCGCCAGCTCCCGAAGGGCACTTCCTGCGAGTCTTCGGTCAGCCAAACCGCACCGATCTGGGTGATCTGCGAGACGACAGTGCCTCGATGCGGCAGGCCCTGATGATGCTCAACGGTCGGCTCAGCCACGAAGCGGCCCGCGTCGGCGATCTGGAGCCGATGTATGCTCTGTTGCAGGGGAGCAAGGCCAATCTCGATGAGGCCATTCGCTTGGCCTACCGCGAGATCATGACCCGCAACCCCACCACCACGGAAATGGCCGACGCGAAGGCCGTGATCGCCGAGCAGGCGAGCGTCCTGGACGGCATGGCCGACCTGCGCTGGGTGCTGCTCAACTGCAACGAATTCCGCTTCCTGCCTTGAACGACGCCTGCGACCGGTGCCGTGACATCACGGAACGATGGCCGCACCCACCCACCTCCATCCTCAATCCAACACCTCACTCCCGCAACACCGAAAGAGAGTCTTTCCATGCTGTCCGGCTGCCTCGACTATCAACTGTCACGTCGTCTGTTTATGGGAGCCAGCAGTGCCACACTGCTGGGGATGAGCGTCAAGGGCCTGCTGGCCGAAACGGGGAAGGATCACGCCGCGAAGGCCGAGCATGTGATCCTGTTCTGGAACGGCGGCGGGATGTCGCACATCGATACGTGGGATCCGAAGCCGGGTCGGCCCACCGGCGGCGAACTCAGCCCGATCAAGACCAGTGCCTCCGGCATCCAGATCTCGGAGATCTTCCCGGGGCTGGCCGAGCAGATGCACCACTGTGCGTTGATCCGGTCGATCGCCGGGACGCAAGGCGACCACGGACGCGCGACGCATCACGTCCAGACCAGCTACCTGCCGTTCCCGAACCTCGTGAATCCCGGCATTGGCTCGGTCGTCACGCACGAGCTGCCGAATCTCGGCGATCTGCCCGCCTACATCAGCATCAGTGGGCAGGCTCCACGGGCTGGCTATCTCGGGCAGAAGTGCGAGGCGTACTACGTCTCGAACCCCGGCGACAAGGACCCCTACCTGGCCTTCCCCGAGGGGATCGCCGAAGTCCGCGGCAATAAGCGGCTGGAGACGCTGGCCAAGTACAACCAGCGCTTCACCGGTGGCAGCACCGATGTCCGTCTGCGTTCGACGGAGACCTCGATCGAGGAAGCCGTCTCGCTGATGCGCAGCCCGGCTCTGGAAGCCTTCGAGCTGTCGAAGGAATCGCCCCAGACGCTGGAGCGGTACGGCAAAACGCCGTTCGGTCGGGGTGCCCTGCTGGCGAAGCGGCTGGTGGAAAAGGGTGTCCGCTTCGTGCAAGTCAACCGGGGCGGCTTCGACACCCATATGGGCAACTTCGATGCGATGCGCGATCACGGCGAGGTCATGGACCCCGCGCTGGCGTCGCTGATCAGCGACCTCGCCGAAACGGGCATGCTCAAGAAGACGCTGGTCATCATGCTCAGCGAATTCGGTCGCACCCCGCGCATCAACAAGGATGCGGGCCGCGATCACTGGGCCTCGGTCTTCAGTTGCTTCCTCGCGGGCGGCGGCATCCAGGGCGGCACGGTCCACGGCTCGTCGGACGAAGACGGAGCCGAGGCGAAGGATCAACCTGTCAAGGTGCAGGACATCCATGCCACGATCTGCCATGCCTTGGGCATCAATCCCAACAAGGAAGTCATGACGCCACTGGCCCGACCGCTGAAGCTCGTCGATCAGGGCACGCCGATCACCAGTTTGTTCGGCTGATCCGCCGGAACGTGTTCCTCGAACGATCCGCAAACGCATCAGGAACAGCTGCGAGTGTCCGCTGGCCACTCGCAGCTATTTTTTTCGAGCGTCTGCCAGGCGAGTCGATTCGCGGGAACGTGAGGGGCCTGGTGCATGTGTATTGTAGCTGCGTTCGCCAGAACGCGGGGAGCCCGCAAACTGGCGAGTGCAGCTACCTCACAGAACCCGCGTCATCGGACATGGTGAGCAAACGAAAGGCCAAGAGTTGCAAGGGCTTCTCTGCCCTCGTTAACGTGGTCGGATTCTGGACCCCAATGGATTGGGAGACAACCATTCTTGGGGGACGGTTTGTGATGCGTCAGGCACTCGCGGGTTTGTTGGTTCTGTTGGTTTGCACTCCGCTTTTGGCCCAAGCACCCGCAGCCCCGGCAGAAGAACCCGGCACCCCGGCGGTGCGAGGTTCGATCGTCGAAGATCGGGCTGCGAAGAAGCTGATCGAAGCGGGCGATGCGCGCCTCGATGCGAACGAAGCCACCAAGGCCGTCGAGATCTGGAAGTCGGTCATCGAGCGCTATCCGCGCAGCCGCCTCCGCTTCGACGCTCACTTGAAACTCGGGAACTACTTCCTCGATCGCGAGCGGGTCTATGATCGGGCACGCGTTCATTTCGAAGCCGCAGCCGCTGAGGAGAACTCCAGCGAAGAACAGCGGGCCGAGGCGACTCTGAAGCTCGGAGTCTGCTTCTACCACGCCCGCAACTTTGGCAAATCGTTCCAGGTGATGCGAGATGTCATCGAGAAGTTCCCGGTCAGCACCCAGGTGAACGAAGCGTACTACTACATCGGTCTGGGGCATTTCGAACTGGGGCACTACAGCCGCGCGATCCAGGCTCTGGAAAAGGTCGGGACGACGTTTTCCGGCGAGGTGGGAAAAGCCGAGAAGCTGGAAGCGGGCAAGCGTCTCTTCGTGCGGATCGAGGACGCGGACCTCGCCGTGCTCGATCCCAACCAGCCCGTCAAAGTGACGTGCCAGGCGACCAGCGGCGATGTCGAGATCGTCGAATGCTTCCCCGTCGGTCGCCACGTGCGACTGGTCATCGGGTCAGTTCCCACGCGTCTGGGAACCCCCGTCCCGAACAACGGCACCTTGGAAATCCACGGCGGGGACAAGGTCCAGGTCAAGTACACCGACGAACATACCGCCGACAAGAAGTTGAACGCCAGCGTCCTGAAAGAAGTGATCGTCGTCGGCACCGCGATGGCGTCGATTACCGATGGGGCCTTCTCCGAGACAGTCCATGGGGCGGTCCTGGGCAAGGGAGTCAACCTGCGGATCATCGATGCCGATGGGGATGTCTCCGCCAATGCCGATCACATTGAGGCGACCGCCCAGCTGTATCGCCTCAAGAGCGATGAGGAACTCGAAGCGGAGGCGATTGCCCGCACCAAGCTGCCTGCGACCGCGGCCCCGCCGGTCGCCCCTCAGAAGCCGGGCGAGGCCGGAACTGACCCCGCTTTGCCCGAGATCGATCATTGGAAACTGGTCGATTCCGTGAAGGTGACGCTGACGGAAACCAAGCCTCAAACCCTGGCGAGCGACCGCCCGGCGGCGACCAAGTCGTCCCCCGATGCAGCACCGGTCTCGAAGCCTGCGCCGGTTCCGAAGGCCCCGGCCACTGCGAAGCCCTCCGCCCCTGGTCCCGCTCCCACCGCTGTTCCCGCTGCTGCCACTCCGGCCACTCCCGCCACTCCCGCCGCTCCCGCGCAGCCCGTCGTCGAAGACAAATCGATCCATACGGGACTGTTCCAAGCCACGGTCGCGCTGGTCAAGGCCGACGTGATCATCCCGAACGATGACATCCTCCAGGCGTTGCCCTCGGATGAAGTGCGACTGGTCTACCTCGACACCGTTCATAGCCGCGAGGGCACGCGGCAGGTGCAGGCCGTCTCCCGCTGCCTGGAAGGAAACATCGGCGGCGTGCGCGTCACGAAGGCCGAAATCTCGGACCAGGAGCTGAGGATCCAGACGCAAATCCGCACCGCTGATGCGCTGACACAGATCGCCAACCGCTACAAGGAGTTCGGCCTGCAGTCGAAGGCCAACGAAAAATACGCCCAGGCTCTCGCCGTCTGCGAGGAGGTCGCGGACGATGCCCGCCGCCTGCGGGGCAGCCAGCTCGAACAACTCTACGTGCAGTTGTGGAACATCTACTTCGAGATGGACAAGCTCGAACTGTCGGCGGCGATGTGTGAACGCTTGCAGAACGAGTTCCCCGACAGCGGCTTCGTCGACGACGCACTGCTGCGACTGGCCGAGGTCGCGCGGAAGCAGGGCAACCTGGAACGCGCGATCGGCGTCTACAGTCGACTGGTCGGAATGCAGACCAGTCAACTGCGGGGCGAGGCCCAGTTCGGCGTGGCCGAATGCTACGAGACGCTGGCCAGCAAGGCTCAGGGGGAAGCGGGGGCTCAATTGCGAGACCGCGCATTCCAGGAGTTCAAGCGGGTCTACGATCAGTTCCCGGAAAGCGGTCGCGTCGGCGAGGCGGTCGCCAAGATGGCCAACTACTACTACATCCAGAAGGACTACGCCCGCGCCATCGACACGTTTGAAACGGTCCTCGACAACCATCCCGATGCCAAGTTTCTGGACGTGATCCTGTTCAACTATGGACGTTGCCTGTTTCGGATGGACCGCCGGGCCGAAGCTCAAAAGCGGTTTGAACAGTTGATCAGCGAGTTCCCCGAAAGCGCGCTGGCGGCTGAGGCCAAGAAAATTTCCGAAGCCCTGGCCAAAGCGGACAAATGAGGTCGCCGAGTCCCCGGCGTCTCAGTACGTGAGGCTCCGGTGGGTGGCTCGCTGATCGAGTGTGTCATGCGTCTGTCTCTGGATTCTGTGGGAAGTGAGAATCATGAAGCGAATCCCTCTCGTTCTCGTGTGTGGTCTGCTGGCCGCGTCGCTCAGCGTGGCGAACGCTCAGGAACCGCCCGTGGTCGATACGGTCGGGCAGCAGGCCGCTGTGCTGGAGGCGGACCTCGGCAAGTTCAAGGACTCCACGCCCGAAGCCGCTGAGGTGATGGTCAAACTGGCCGACCTGTACTACCGCGATGGACGGCTGTTTGGTCTGGTGCGTGTCGCCGAGAAGTTCGTGGCCTCGCATCCGACAGACCCGCGTCACAGCGCGATGATGCTCAAGCTGATCGACGCGCAGCAGGGGTTGTCGCGCAACAAGGACTTGTCGGCCACGATTCGTCAGTTCCTGGCCCGCTATCCCACCGCAGCAGAGTGCCCGGCCCTCGAGATCCGACTGGCCGACTCACTCCAGCAATTGGAAGACCGGTTGAAATCCGCCGAGGCCTGCCGAGCCGTCTGGCTCAGGCAAGGGCCAAGCGAGATCGGTCGTCGGTATGGCGTTTCCGCCATTCAACTCTTCAATGCCGTCGGCAGCACGGAGTCAATCACGCAGGCCGCTGTGCTGGGCGAATCGCTGCTCGACAAACTCCCCGCCGGCGAGTTTGCCCGCGAGGTCGGCGTGCAAAGCTTCAACGACTTTCGCCGGACCGGGCAGTGGGCCAAGAGCAGCGCGGTCGGCACCAAGATCTTCCAAAAGGGGGTCGCGGGCGATCCGGAGTCCCAGCGGCAGTTGCATCTCCTGACAGCCGAGAATCACGGCAACATCAGTCAGCAGGTCAATGCCGCCCAGAGCCTGCAACAGGCCCGCGCGATTCGAGACGATCAGTCCGTTCACTACAACTTGATCTACCGCCTGTACCACGCAGCCGCCAAGCCGAACGAGTTGGAGCCGCTGGTCAATCAGTACGTTCAGAAGTACCCGGAGCGGCCCGATCGCTTTCATGGAATCAGCTACCTCGCGAATTCCTGTATTACGAATGGCGAGAAGCCGCGTGGGGCAGCGCTCTTCAAGTCCGTGCTGGTCGACGATCCGCTGACCAACGGCAACGCCCAGATCTTTGTGCGTCAAAACGGGGATGAGCCGCCGCGGCTGGCGGATTCAGAACAGACCCTCCTGCAGGCGATTGGCCAGAACAAGCCGGGAGTGTATTACCTCCGCTACGCGCTGGCGTTCGACCTGTATCGCGATCGCCTGAAGGACATCCCCAAGACGAAGGCCGTCCTGCGCGATCTGATCACGAAGTCCCCCAGCAACGATTCCTACACGACGGGGGCCGTCGACTGGCTGCTCTACAATTGTGCCGACGACAACGAGTTTCGCGCGGAGTTGGCCCTGATCCTCGCAGCTCGGCGGCAGTTTGCGCACCTGAGCGTGTTTCGCGATTCGGTCGAGACCTGGGTGGCTGCCGCCCGGCAGAACAAGGACTTCGCCGCACGGGCCAACCTGGCCGCCGAGCAACTCCAGCAGGCCAACGCCGATCCCGTCATGACCGCGTGGATCAATCAGCGAAACAATCAGCACGGGCCGGGCGAGGCGATTCGCGATCAAATGTTGCAGCCCGCGACCTTCAATGCGCTGAGCGACGACGC
>JAYTFV010000022.1:0-8617 GCA_043734065.1 Planctomycetota bacterium | reverse complement strand
ACGGGCGTCAGTGCCCAGCAGACGAAGAAGAAGGACAACAAGGCCGCGAAGCCGGCGAAGCCGCCGCAGGCGACGCCGGCGGACAAGCTGATCGTGGCCAAGGGATTCAAGGTCGAACTGCTCTACAGCGTGCCGGGCGATCGTTACGGATCATGGGTCAACATCTGCACCGATCCCAAAGGACGGCTGATCGTCTCCGATCAGTACGGCGGGCTGTACCGCGTGACGCCACCGGACGTGACCAAGGCCCGTGACGTATTCACGACCGGGGTCGTCGTGGCAAAGGACGGCGATGCGATCCGCGTCACCGAGATCATCGGCGGCAGCCCGGCGGAGACCGATGGGCAAGTGTTCGTAGGGGATGTGATCCTGAAGGTGCTCTTTGAGGACAAAGAAGCTGGGGGGTTCGAGGCGATCAGCTCGCTGCTCACCGGCACCACGGAAGGGGAAGTGATCCTCAAGATCGCCGGAGCCGAGGGCGGGGAGCCCGCGTTCGTGACACTCCCCCGCAAGCCAATGCTGGTGTCGAGCGAGAAATCCCTCATCGAAAGAATCCCCGCCAAAATCGGCGAGGCCCAGGGGCTGCTGTGGGCCTTCGATGCTCTCTACGTCGTCGTCAACAAGGGAAAGGACTACGAGACCGGCCTGTACCGCGTCACTGATAAAGATGGCGACGATCAACTCGAACACGTCGAGTTACTGCGTGCGTTGGCCGGGGGAGCGGGCGAGCATGGGGCACATGCGATCCTGCTGACGCCCGATAAAACGGGGTTCTATGTCGTCTGCGGCAACCAGACGAAGCTGACTGAGATCACCCACTCGCGCGTGCCGCAGGTGTGGGACGAGGACAAGCTGCTGCCCCGCATTTACGGTCGCGGGTTTATGAAGGGGGTGCCTCCTCCCGCCGGGATCATTTATAAGGTCGACCGCGACGGAAAGAACTGGGAGGTCATCGCCTCCGGCTTCCGCAATGAGTACGACGCTGCAGTGAATGCCGACGGCGAGTTGTTCACCTACGATGCCGACATGGAGTGGGACATGAACTGTCCGTGGTATCGCCCGACGCGGATTTGCCATGTCGTCAGCGGGACCGACTGGGGCTGGCGAAACGGCAGTGCCAAGTGGCCGGTCTACTACCCCGAGACGCTGCCGCCAGTGGTCGATGTCGGCCCCGGTTCGCCGACGGGGGTGTGCTTCGGGTATGGCACCAAGTTCCCGGCCAAGTATCAGAACGCGATGTTCATCTGCGACTGGAGCTATGGCAAGATGTACACGGTCCACATGGAGCCGCAGGGGGCGACCTACACGGGCGTCCTCGAAGAATTCGTCACCGGCACCCCGCTGCCGCTGACCGATGTCGTCACCCATCCGGACGGGTCGTTGTACTTCACGATCGGGGGCCGCAGGGTGCAGTCGGGGCTGTACCGCGTGACGTATGTCGGGAAGGAGCCGACGCGCGAGACGAAGTTCACCAGCGGGACGCCGGTGCGCGACCTGCGGCACCAATTGGAGGCACTGCACCACAAGGGGGACGAAGCCTCCATCAACACCGCCTGGAAGTCCCTCGACCACAAGGACCGCTTCGTGCGATCAGCGGCACGCACGATCCTGGAGCATCAACCGATCGAACTCTGGCAAGACCGGGCTCTCGAAGAGGAGAACCCGCGCAAGGCCCTCGCCTCGCTGCTGGCCCTCAGCCGGATGTTCAAGCGGTCGTACGTGCCGACTGGCCCGGAACTCGATACGCCCCCGCCCACCTACCCCGCCCCGGAAGGCGCGCAGCACCCCATGCAGATGCGGATTTTGGCCGAGATGGCCAAGCTCAAGTGGGCCGACCTGTCGCTGGAGGAGCAGATCGAAATGATCCGTCTGGTACATGTCACACTCTACCGGCTTGGACCGCCGGATGAGGATACGCGGCTCGCCATGACCCTGGCTGCGGACTTTATTTACCCGGCGAAGGATGCCAACCTCAACAGCTTGCTGACCGAACTGATGGTCTACCTGCAAGCCCCCAGTGCCGCCGCCAAGGGGACGGCCTTGCTCGCGAAGGCCCCGACACAGGAGGAGCAGATCGACCAGGCCCGGCACCTGCGGTTCCTCAAAACCGGCTGGACCATCGAGACACGGAAGAGCTACCTCACCTGGCTCAACGCCGCCCGGTCGTTCCACGGCGGGGCGAACTTTGCCGACTTCATCAAGGAGCTGCGGACCGATGCTCTGGCGACCTTCTCGGACGCGGAGAAGTCCGCGCTGGCCGATCTCATCAACGCCCCGCTCCCCGTGGCTGGCACAGCTCAGCCGGTCGTCGCCCGTCCGTTCGTGAAGGAATGGAAGATGGGCGAGGCCGCCACCCTGCTGGCCAGCGGTCTGAAAGGGCGCGACTTCGATCGCGGGCGCTCGCTGTTCGGAGCCACGAGCTGCTTTGCCTGCCACCGGTTCACGAATGAAGGCGGCTCCGTCGGTCCAGACCTGACGGGACTCTCGGGCCGGTTCAGCCCGCGCGACATTCTGGAATCGGTCCTCGAACCGAGCAAGGTCATCAGCGACCAGTACACCGGAGTCCAGATCGTGACCACCGAAGGCAAAGTCATTGTGGGCCGCATCGTGAACCTCGGCGGGGACACAGTGCAGGTGAACACCAACATGGCCGACCCCAACGCCCTCGAGTCAATCGACCGCAAGTCGATCGAAGAGATGGGCCCGTCCAAGACCTCCATGATGCCGACCGGGTTGCTGAACACCCTCCACGACGAGGAGCTGCTCGACCTGATGGCGTACCTGCTGAGTCGGGGGGATCGCGGGAACCCCATGTTCAAGAAGTGACATCCTTCGTCGCAGGCCGGGCCCCTGTGGCCCGGCCATCCTATCCGTCGTGAGGTCACGTCCGAGGTCGTGGATTGCGTGGCCGTCTGGCCATCGTCGGTCCAGAGCAAAAGCAACCGGAGCAAAGCCAACAGGCACAGTTCTCTTTGATAAGCCCAATATGCCAAACAATGAGACCTGAACCCTTTAATTCTCTCCGATTTAATGCCCCCACCCCTCTTTTCTCTTGTCGGCTTTTCCCTGCGGTCCATGAGTCATTCCGCAGGGTATGGAGGCCTTCATGTTGCAGGTGTCTGGAGTTTCTCGATCCAGACAGAACAATGGGCGTGGTGCAGGACGCCGAGGGAGGTGCTGCCAAGTAGGAATCTTTCCCAGCGGCCGTGGCCGCGGCTGCCGATGACGAGCAGGTCGGCCTTCCACTGGTCGGCTTCCTGGACGATGGAATGGGCGACTTGGGAGGCGTGGCAGATGGCGGTCTCGACCTTCGAGAATGCGCGACTCAACCGCTGGCTGGCCGATTCCAGGATGGCTTCGGCCTCCAGTCGTTCGGCGGTCAGATAGGGTTCGTCGACATGAGTGATCTCGACTCCGAAGGCCAACACGACTTGGTGGGTCACGATGACCTTGGCCACGGCGTCGACGGGCCACTTCCACGATGCAAAGCGGTTGATCGACTGCATCGAGGCGGGCGAGCCATCGGCGGCGAAGATGATCCGGCGCGGAGGTGAGACGGGAGTGTGCGGTTTCGTCCCAGGAGTGTGCGGGTCGGAATGCACCACCAGCACGGAATTCGTGGCATGTCGGCAGACATAGTCCGACATCGACCCCAGCAGCAGCCGTGGAATCGCTGACAATCCGCGCGTTCCCAGCACGGTAACATCGGTCGGGTGTTCCTTCGCAGCGGTGAGGACTTCGTTGGCCGGGTCGCCGATGCGCAGGTCGGTCGTGACCGAGGCGAAGGACTTCTTCAGTAGTTCAGCCTCCCGGGTGATGCGGGGGGCGACGACGGTGTTCTGAATCTGATGGGCCTGCTGATACAGCACATCTTCGACATAGTATTCGGACAGCGTGACGGGCAGCGGTGTGACTGCCAGCAGCCGGACATCGGGCCGTTCGTCAAACGGCAGGCTGGCCACGAACTCCTGGGCGGCCTGGGAGTGTTCGGAGCCATCACTGGAGATGAGGAGGTGGGACATCGTGGACTCCTGGGGGGACTGGGACTGGGGGGGGGCTCCGCGCACCGCTGCGCAGAGCCTTCGCGTCGCGGCTAAACGTTGTTGCAGAGGAGTTACGGGGTGGCTTGCACCACCAATTCCTTACGAACGAACCGGTGGCATTCGATGCAGCTCATCGTGGTGTCCATCCAGCGGAGGGCGGCCCGGTCGAGATTCTTCTCCTGGGCGGCCTCGACCAGCTTCTCCGCGTTGCGTTGGAACTCCTGGCTGAATTGCAGGTACATCACGTTTTTGGAGACCTGCCACTTCTCGGCGGTACTCATTTTGGTCAGTGCCTCGGCCCCTGCCTGGACGAGACCGCTGTCCTCCGTGACCAGCCCTTCCAGGATCTTATTCGAGGCGTCGAGCTTCTTGTGCATGAAGTCTCGCAGCTCCTGCTTGGTCTGCGGCTCCTTGGCCGTGGCTTTCGCGGCGTCATCGGCGCGGACCGCATGCCAAGCGAACCCCGCAACAGCGATCAGCGCGACAGACACCAGTAACTGGGCAAGAGTCAAACGTGACATGGGATCAATCCTTCATCGAGACAGAGTACACTGTTGTGAGGAAACACGCCGCAAGAGTTGTGCCACTTCTGTCGCAGAAACCGGTGACTGATTCCGGGGACTCGATGCTCCGCTGCGCAAATCGCTCTGTTGCACAAAGCCTTCGCATCGCGGCTAAACGGAGTTGGCCCGCTCCCCACCATCATGAGTCACGCCGCCCGTGAGGAGAGGGACGCAGGCACTGGGAATTGTTATCATGCACGGCATGGGCGAATTGCCCAATTCGGTCCCGCGCGGACCTCACCTGGACCGAGCGTCTTTGAGTTCACGAAACACACCGCATGGCTGGTCGAAAACTTACTGTGGTCATCTCGCAGGGGCAGGGGCTCAACCCGGCCAAGCGCCAGCTCGAAGAGGAACTGGCCGCGCGGCTGATTATGGACTCGTCGCTGAACGTGTCGATTGTGCCGCATCTGTATGACATGTCGGCGGATCACAGCGGGATGCTGTTTCTGCGGTCGGTGCCGGGCGATCTGGTGGTTCTGTCATGGCTCTACCCTCGCGCGGCTCGCTGGACACTGGATCGGCAGGGAGTGCGAGGCAAGGAGGGGACCACGCTGCTCGTCACCGATGACGACGAGGAGACCCGCGAGTTCTCGGGCGTCGGGGCCACCGAGGTTCCCAATCGCCGCATCTACTGCATTGACTTCCGCGTCCGGAGCAAGCCGGAACCGTTCCTCGAAGAAATCCGCCGCATCGGCAGCGAGACGACCATGCAGACGGTCGACCTCCTGTCCTGGATCACCGGGGCTCCGTCGGCCCCTCAACTGGAGCGGTTCCTCCAGCCAGTCGCGCTCTCGGGTTCTGAACCAATTCCGGTCAATGGCACCAACGGGAGCCACGTCAACGGCCACAGTCACGGCGGAGTAGTCGCCTCCTCACTCCTCAAGATCGACGAACCCGCTGGCGCCCGTCGCTGGTATCCGGTCATCGACTACAGCCGCTGCACCAACTGCATGGAGTGCATCGATTTCTGCCTGTTCGGGGTCTACGGCGTCGACACCATCGACCGCATCCTAGTCGAGGCGCAGGACAACTGCAAAAAAGGCTGCCCCGCCTGCAGCCGCGTCTGTCCCGAGAACGCCATCATCTTCCCGCAGCACAAATCGGCGGCCATCGCCGGGGCCGATGGCGAGATTGGCAGCCTGAAGATCGACCTGTCGCAACTCTTCGGAGCGCCGACCGGAGTCGATCAAGCGGTCGCGGAGCGCGACGCGGAACTGGTCGCCGATGGTCGCGAGGCAGTTGGAGCCACGGTCGGTCTGCCCAAGCGGCAATGCGGCCAGCCGGACAAGCCTCGCGATGCTCTGGATGACCTGATGGACGGGTTAGACAAGTTGGAGTTCTGATGCCCTCCACGAATGTCTGTGCGCTCCCACTGTAGTACGGACGCCCACGTCCGTACCGCCCGGACCTGGGGGTCCAGGCTACGAGAGCGCACACGCAATCGTGGAATGCTCTAGAGCCTTGTCAACGCGTCAAGAATGGGTTGTTCCCCTCGGGAGGGCGAGGCTCCTGCCGAGCCGGGCGTGCCAGACAGCGTCGCCCCTGGCTCGCGGCTCAGCGGGAGCTTCGCCCTCCCGATCAAGCTGTCCCCGTCCCCTGGTTGTTTCCCCTCATTCCCAAACTCTGCTTGGGAATGCCGATCCCCGAAGCTCCGCTTCGTCGCGTGCCAGGCGCGACTCGATCAGCGGGCGGAAGGCACTGGCGGTCGCTGGGGGCTGCCAGTGCTGACGACCATGGACTGCCCCGCCAGCGGTCGGGAATCCCAGTACTTGTGAGTCAAAGCCCTCGCCAATTGCACCCGCCGGTAGCACACTTGAGGGGAGTGTTTGGAAATGAGTAAGATGAGACGAGCCGAACGGGTTTGGACCCCGCACCGTTTCGTAGGGAAACACAATCCGTTGTCACAGGATACTCGTGAGGTTGGGCCTCACTCCTATGGCGAATCGAGCCTCCACTTCTCGACTGGTTGCACAGTTGAGAACGAACTCAGCCACAACAGACGGATCGGTTGTGTCGGCTACGTCTCACGCTTGCCGCTGACGCGGGCTACTTGCAGAAGATTGGGAACCGGAAAGGCTTTCCGTCACGACGACGGATCATCTTTCCAGACCGCCAGTGCCGAACGGTGTCCACTGTGATCCAGCGGATTGTTCGTCCTGTGCGGGTTTTGACGGGCGCGCTCATGTGCGTCCTCCTTTCCAGCGAGAAATCTCTTGGAAAGAGGGCACTGGGCGATTACAATGAGCAATCGCCCAGTGTTGCCTCACAGTGACTCGGGAAACGTGCGATGGGTGTCGGCCAAGACTTCCCCATCGCATTTTTCATTTGTATTTGGTGAGGCCGCCGAGTCGGCCAGAAGCTCTTCTTATGGGTGCGATCCTTTCTTTGGAACGAACAGAGATTCGCGGGTTTCTGCTTTCTTTCCAGTCTTTTCGAACCGGTCTGGGTAGGTGGTGTACACCATCTGCCGTATACCGGACCGACCTACCGAGATGGCAGCGGCCATTTCGTCGATTGTGGCTGGGTGATTCTTGTTGCGTTCGAACCACTGAAACAACTGTCCGATAGACTTGCCGCGAACAGCCGCTCCACCAGATTTCCTCTTCGGCAGCTTCGCTTTCGTTGTTGGTGTTGGCTGTTCTGGTGTTTGGTACTCGATCACGTCTTTGGACGCCACAGCATCTTTTACCAGCGCTATCAGTTCTGGATTAGCCTCGAATGCCTTGTCCAGTGTCTCAAGGAACTGCAACTTTTCAGCAGCCTTCTCGACCTGATCGCGAAGCTCTGTGATCTTGGTTTTCAGCAAGTCCGACATGCCACACCACCCTTCTGTGGCGTGGACTATAGTCCTCGTCTCTGGTCGTGTCAAATGTTCAGTGGCATGATGTGTTTCTATAGCACGCCAGAGCCTAGCAAAGGCCACATCATCACTGGACCCTACCGGGGCGGCGCAGCCGGAAGAGATTCTGGCGGCGGGACTGTCCGGCGTGATCGCATCTGTATGTCATGGCACACTGGTCGCCCCAAGCAGCAACCTGGGCCACCCGGCGTTGGAGTCCAGTCTTTGGGCTGTCTGGAGCAGGCTGAAGCCAGAACTCCAACCCGCGTTCTGGCGAACGCAGTTACGGACTCAGAACCGTCCCATCGGGAATCTTCTGACCCGGAGTCACTCGGCCTTTCAAGTCCTCCGGAGCCAAGGCCACCAGCGGGCTGATTTCAATACGGGCCTCTTCCGCCACCTCGGCCCCCGCAGCTCGGAGCCACTCTCGGTTGAGTCGGCAAATGGCCTGCCGAGAGGTCTTCGGCGAATCGGCCCCCTCGCGGTTCTTGACCGGGTTGAACTCCGCAGCCCGGTCCGCTTCCACCACCAGTGCTGTGGCCGCCAGCGGCAGAGTGTCGAAGATGAACTGCTCGAACTTGAAGGCGTTCTTGGCGGTCGGTGCGGGCTCGATCCGCTGTCCGGACCGATCGATGCAGGGGACCGGCTTGTGCGCTCGGTGGTAGGGCAGATCTCGCCCCTGGTCGACCAGGTCTTGCAGGAACCCGCGCCGGATGACGTGCATCGCGGTGTTCCCGGCTCGGAACCGCAGCGTTCCGTCGGGCTCGACTTCGCGCGTCCGCTCCACGGGCATGTCGCTGTACTCAATGATCTGAGTCTGGCCATCGACGTTGACCAGCACGCCGGTCTTCTCTTCCGGGGCCACCTTGTTCACGACCTTGGTACTGATGTCCGACCCGTGCAGCGCATGCAGCCCCAGAAACGCCGGGTCGCACACGATGGCCATCGGGTTGTCGACCTGGTGGTAGTACAACGACTCCAAGCCCCGATCCCGCATCAGGTCCAGCAGCCCCGCCGCGCGGAGGGCCTTCAAAATCCCGCCGTGCCCATCCGGAGTGAGGGCCACCTCATGCTTCTCCGCAAGGTGAATCCGCCCCGTCTGGTCGCACACCGCGGGCAGCTTCCCCTGCCGAAAGAAGTACACATCCCCCGGCTTCAGACCGAAGAAG
>JAYTFV010000021.1:0-4560 GCA_043734065.1 Planctomycetota bacterium | reverse complement strand
CCGAGAACAGAAGCCGATGTGTGCCACTGGCGAGGGCTTTGACTTGCGAGTGCGGTTTGCAATCAAATGGAGCAACAGACACTGGCGAGTCAAAGCCCTCGCCCGTGGCACTCGGCGTTCCGTTTCGAGTCCGCTCAGATCAGAGGCAAATCAGAATGACTCTCAGAAATCTCGCAATGGCTCGGCTTCTGTTGCTGCAGTTCATGGGGATCGGTTGTATGACCTCTCTTTTGTATGCGGACGATCCGCTCAAGAAGGCCGAGGCTCAGGTGAAGGCGGTGCGCAACTCGATCGGCATGGAGTTCGTGCGGATTCCCGCCGGTGAATTCATGATGGGGTGCGACGAATCGGTGGACGAGTTGTTGAAGATGTATGGAAAGGAGAGGAACATCACTCTGAACGCTAGTATAGCTAGTCTTGAAGATAGCAAGCCGTCACATCGCGTCGTCATCACGAAGCCATTTTACCTCGGTAAGTACGAAGTGACCGTCGGCGAATTCAATCGGTTTGTGGAGTCTACAGGATATGTTCCAGAAGCAGAGGGATATGGTGGAGGCTGGGGGTTTGCAAAGGCCCGGGGGAGCTTGGACCAGGCAGTTCGATTTACATGGAAGAATCCCGGCTGGGAGCAAACCGACTCACATCCGGTGGGAAACGTGACCTGGAATGATGCGGTCGCCTTTTGTAAGTGGCTCAGCAAAACGGATCAGAAGGAATACCGGCTGCCGACGGAGGCGGAATGGGAATATGCCTGTCGCGCGGGCTCCAAGACCCGATATTCCTTCGGAAATGATCCCAAAGATTTGGCTGAGTTCGGAAATGTAGAGGATCGGATTGCTGGGGAGTTCACGCCGGGATATTTTGGCGGTGAAATCAAGGCGAAGGACGGATACGTTTTTACAGCCCCCGTGGGGAAGTTTCGCCCGAACGCCTGGGGTCTGTATGACATGCACGGAAACGTGTACGAATGGTGTTCGGATTGGATTACCTTCAAAGAGAATTACTACGACACGTCGGAGATTAATGATCCACAGGGACTGGCCGCACCGACCACAGAGGATCGTAAAAAGAGACTCAAGGTGATTCGAGGAGGCGATTGGAATTCCGGTTCCTGGGCTTGTCTCTCTGCGAGCCGCGGCATTGCGGCGCTTGGCGGACCGTTGGGATTGAATTGTGGGATCGGCTTTCGAGTGGCTGTCACTGCGGACCCCTCTTTGCCACCGGAAGACAAAACCACTCCTTGAGCCAGTTCGATGACCCAGTCCTCTCTCCGTTTCGAGTCCGCTCAGAGCAGAGGCAAGTTGTAATGACGACTCCCAGAATCCTCACATTAACTCAGTTTCTGCTTCTGCAGATGATGGGGGTCGGTTGTTGGGCCACTCCCTTCTATGGGGAGGACACTCTCCAGAAGGACGCCTGGTGCGGGGGCTTACGGTGCTGGGGTGCTGGCGGGTTACTTGATTGGTGCCGTAATGTTTTTTGCGGGTCTCGCTGCGGTTCGCAAGTCCAACTGAATCGCAGTTCCCTGCCGTCTGCCAAGTCCCCTCAGCAAGATCATCAGTCGTGTGCCACTGGCGAGTGCTTTGACTCGCCAGTGCGATTCGTAGCGAAACATCCACCAGACACTGGCGGCCTACAGCGACCGCCAGTGACACCCGAGGGGATCGAAGTGGACGATTTTTGACAGCCTCCTGTGGCCCCGCAACCCAGATGTACAGAGCAGCGTCTGGCTCACGCCCTCCACACGGAAAGCCGAGTCCCCCATGCCCGAACTGTCCGAACCGAAGGCCGATTGCTATTCGGACAACGAACGAGAGGCCATGGTCTGGTCGCAGCAGTTGCGAGCCCGATGGTGTGGGCCGGTGTTGGACTTCCTGGTGCTTTGCCACGTTCGAGCCGATCATCTGACGCTGCTATCCTTGGCCACGGGCCTGTCGTTCAGCGGGCTGTACTTCTGGTCGAAGGGCTGGGCCTTTGTGGCATTGGCTCTGCACGTGGTGCTGGACGGCTTGGATGGACCGCTGGCTCGCCGAGTGGGGACGGATTCGCGAGCCGGTTCGTTTGTCGATTCCACATCCGATCAGATCATCGTGGCCTCGACCACGATCACGCTGATGCTGACGAATCCGGCGTTGATCGATCCCCTGACGGGCGGCGTTTACATTTTCGTGTACACGATGGTCGTGGCGTATGCGATGGTGCGAAACGCGATGGGGGTGCCGTACTCGTGGCTCGTGCGGCCTCGGTTTTTCGTGTACGGATGGATGGTGGTTGAGGTATATTGGTGGCCGCAGTCCCTCAATTACGTGCTGTGGCTGTTCAACATTCTATTGCTCTGGAAAATGACGACCGGCTTCCACCGCATCCGCGCGACATTGACATAGTGCCCAAGAGCGTCTGCTCGACTCGAGAGCGGTTTGAGAACCTCGCTTCCAGGTTCCGGCTGGGGGCTATCGATCCGCGAAGCTCCGCTTCGAAGACTTCGCGTCTCAGCGAAACGGGCGAGTGGCATCTTTCGCTGACGCTTCGGGTGACTGGAACGGGAACGGAATGAATTCCGTTCTACTCCCCGGCTGCTATGCTGTTCGACATGAACGCATTCCCGCGACTGCTGGCCTTGGGGTTTGTCAGTCCCCTATGGCTGTGGGCGCTGGGGGGCGTGGCGATTCCGATTGCGATTCATCTGTGGCGGAGGCAGACGCCGCGGAGGGAGAGCTGGGCGGCGATGCAGTTCCTGCGGGCGGCGATTGATCGTCATGCTCGGCGGTTGCGGATCGAGTCGCTGCTGCTCTTGCTGGTGCGGTGTTTGTTGCTGGCACTGCTGGCCTTGGCGGTGGCGGAGCCGTTTCAGGAGTCGGACTCTGTGGCGGTCCTGGGAACGCGCCGCACTCACCAGGTGCTGTTGCTCGATGGCTCGCTCAGCATGTCGGCCCAGACCGGCTCGGAGTCCCGCTTCGACAGGGCTCGAAGACAGGCTCGCGAGATCGTGCGGCAGAGTTCGGCGGGGGACGTGTTCAATCTCTGCCGGATCGGAAACGCAGCCTCTCCGGTCATCATTCGCAGGCCCGCTCACGACCCGTCGGATGTGTTGCGCGAGATCGACCGCGTCCCGCTGCTCGACGATGCGGGGGACATTGCCGGGGCCTTGAGGCAGGTCCAGGAACTCCTCCAGGAAGTGCCGCCCCATCAACCGACCGAGGTCTACATCCTCAGTGACTTCCAGGCCACCAACTGGTCCGGCGATACTCCCGCCCAAGAATCCCAACTGCGGCAGGCCCTCAAGGATCTGGCCGCGCGAGCGCGGTTGTTCCTCGTCGATGCGGGGAGCGGAGTGCCGTCGAACGTGGCCTTGCGGGGGCTGAATGCTCCGGATTTGGTGGCGCTCTCGGGTCGACCATTTCGCGTCGAGGTCGACATTGCCAGCTTCTCGGCGGAGGAAGAGACGCGCACGCTGGAGGTCCTCGTGGACAATGTCCTGCGGGCGAGTCAGCCGGTCACGCTGCCCGCCTGGAGCGAGCAGAAGGTGACCGCCACGCTGCGAATTCCGGACTCGGGCTCAGCGGTCGTGATCGAAGCCCGCATCGGTCCCGATGCCATCGCGACCGACAATCAGATTCGCCGGGTCGTGGCGTCGCGGAAGAGACTCGAGGTGCTGCTGGTCGATGGCCACCCGTCCGATTCCCTGGCCGAGTCGGCCAGCGGGTTTCTGCAACTGGCGCTCTCGCCCACTCCCTCCGCAGGGTCGAATCCGATGACCACGAACAGCGTGTTTCAGCCGACCGTTTGCACGGCGGTCGAGCTGGCCGAGATCGACTTGAGCCGCTTCGACGGTATCGTGTTGTGCGATGTGGCGGGGTTGGGAGAGGCCGAGATCGCACGACTGACGGCGTTCGTGAGCGACGGCGGTGGTCTCGTTGTCGGACTGGGCCATCAAACCGACCGCGAGGACTTTCAGCGCACACTCGGAGCGGCCCTGTTGCCGGTCGATCTGCTGGAGTTTGCGGATCACACGAGCGAGCCGGTGATGTTCGAGACCCGCGACCTCGACCATCCGGTCCTGGCTCCGTTCCGCGGCCGCACCGACGCGGGGCTCGCCACAGCTCCCGTGTCGCGGTACGCCCGCGTCAAGCCGCGACCCGAGGGGAACTGGCAGGTGATCCTGCCGTTCACCAGCAGCGACCCGGCGATCCTGGAGCGGAGCATCGGACGCGGGCGAGCTGTTCTCGTCACGACCTCGCTCAACGACA
Organism: Planctomycetota bacterium; assembly: GCA_043734065.1. Classification (GTDB taxonomy): domain Bacteria; phylum Planctomycetota; class Planctomycetia; order Planctomycetales; family Planctomycetaceae; genus TH-plancto1. The sequence goes on along the minus strand of JAYTFV010000021.1, from coordinate 313 downwards.
GTTGGGGGCACTGGGTGCTGTGGCCGAGTTATGTGCCGCTGGTGAATCGCCTGTTGCAGCACTCACTGGAGGGCCGGTTGCAGTTCGATCCGGTCCCGGTCGGCACGCCGATTCGTGAGGTGTTCCCGCAATCGGTCGAGGGGACCATCCTGCTGCCCTCGGCCAAGAGCGTCGATGCTCTGGTGGAGACCACCGATCTCGAGACCGCCCTGTTCTGGCCCGAGACTGGGATCGCGGGGACTTACCAACTCTCAGCAGGTCCGCCGGTCAATCGGCGAAAGTCGTTCGCCGTGAACCCCGATCCCCAGGAAAG
>JAYTFV010000020.1:0-2945 GCA_043734065.1 Planctomycetota bacterium | reverse complement strand
TGCAGATGCCGGAGATGGACGGCTTGGAACTGGTGTCGGCCATCAAGCAGAGTTTCCCGTTACTCCCGGTCATTCTGATGACCGCCCAAGGCAGCGAAGAGATCGCCGCTGAGGCCCTTCGCAGCGGGGCCGCCAGCTATGTCCCGAAGGCGTCACTCGCGAAACACCTGGGCGATGTGGTGTCGCGCATCGTCTCCTCGGCGTCGTTGGATCGCAGCCAGACCCGGCTGATGAATGCCCTCTCGGAATGCCATTGCCGATTTACACTTCAGAATGATCCGGGGCTGATTGAGCCGCTGGTTAACCGTCTGCAGGAGATGCTGCGTTGCCTGCCGCTGGCCGATGAATCGGAGCGACTCCGGGTCGGGATCGCCGTCAAACATGCCCTCCTGAATGGGCACTATCTGGGGAACCTCGAACTCCCCGCGGACACCGAGGATCTGTTCTCGACGGAAGCCGTCAGCGTGGTGCAGGAGCACAGCCTTGACCCGCAATATGCCCAGCGGCGGCTCGTCGTCGATGCCCGCCTGTCACCCGAGGTTGCCGAGTTCCGCATCCTCCACGAAGGCCCCGGCCTCGACGGCACCCAACTGCTTCTGTCCCATGATGTGACCTGCGCCTCGTCCCACCTGATTCGAGGCTGGATCCTGATGCGGTCGATCATGGATGAGACTCAACTCTCCCCGGATGGTCGAACGCAGACGCTCATCAAACTGGCGGTCTCGGACGCCGGATTCTTGTTGGAAGATTGACAGCTACTTAACGAGACCTCGGTAGGATCGGAGCGTCAAAGATTGTCGTCTTTCGCTCCGCGAAAGAACGCTCATTTACTGAGCGAACGGCGACAGTGGGGGCCGGTTTCGCAACGAAAGCACGCGGTGAATTCCTCAAATCTCCGTCAGTTCCGATCCGATATGACTCTCGTCGAACTCCCCGCCGAAGAGTGCCAAGTCACTTCGGACACCCCGATGAGTGTCGTGCGTTCCCAACTGGAATCGCGACTGGAACTCCCCGGCATCATTGTCTGCGACCAGGACCGGTTCTTGGGCATGGTCTCCCGGCCGCGGATGATGGAGCGACTCAGCCAGCCCTTTGCGTTGGAAATCTACTTGCGTCGGCCCGTGCGCATGATGCTGGATGACATCGAGATCCACGCACTGGTCCTGCCCGGCGATCTCGGCATCCATGAGGCCGCCCGTCAGGCGCTCGATCGCCCCTCGGAATCGGTGTTCGAACCTGTGGTCGTCTCCGATCCCGCGCGACCGGGTCAATGGCGACTGCTCGACATTCACACCTTGCTACACGCCCAGACGGCCTTGCTGCAGATGGCCAACGAAACCATCGAACAGCAGAAGGCCGCCGCCGAAGCCGCCAACGATGCGAAGAGCCTGTTCCTGGCCAACATGAGTCACGAGATCCGCACTCCGCTCACCGCCATACTCGGGTTCGCCGAGAACCTCCTCGACACCGAGTTACCCGAAGCGGAACGCCGCAATGCGGCCAAGACCATCGTGCGCAACGGCGAGCATCTGGTCCTGATCATCAACGACATCCTCGACTTGTCCAAGATCGAGGCCGGTCGCGTGGACGCCGAGCGGCTCAGATTCTCCCCCGCCCAACTGATCTCCGATGTCGTCTCCGTCATGCGCGTGCGGGCCAATGCCCGTCAGCTCGCACTCCAGCTCAGTTGGGAGACACCGCTTCCCGAGTCGATCGAATCTGACCCGACCCGTCTGCGGCAGATCCTCATCAATCTGGTTGGCAACGCGATCAAGTTCACGCACCAGGGCTCGGTCGAGATTCGCGTCGCCATGCAAGCCGAACGCCCGACTCCGAGCTTGGTCTGCTCCATCGTCGACACCGGCATCGGCATGACTCCCTTGCAAGTGAGTCAGCTCTTCCAGCCGTTCTCGCAGGCCGATCAGTCGACCACGCGCCGGTTCGGCGGCACCGGTTTGGGACTGTCGATCAGTCGCCGCCTAGCTCGCATTCTGGGGGGAGACATTTCCGTCCGAAGTGAACCGGGCCGAGGCAGTACATTCGAGGTCCATGTCGTAACCGGTTCCCTGGCGGGCGTGCGCTGGCTCACCGACCCCAGCGAGGGGATCGAAGCCAGCGATGCGAGGGAACACGTCGCCTCCGTCGAACTCAAGGGCCACGTATTGCTCGCCGAGGATAGCCCCGACAATCAATTGCTGATCTCCGCCTTCCTACGCAAGGCGGGTGTCGAAGTCACCCTCGCCGAGAATGGCCAGATTGCCAGTGACTTGGCTCTCGCCGCACTGCAAGCGGGGACTCCGTTCGATGTCGTCCTCATGGACATGCAGATGCCGACCCTGGATGGCTACGAAGCGACGCAGCGTCTGCGGCAAGCCGGGTATCCCTATCCGATCATCGCCTTGACGGCCAACGCGATGCAGAGCGACCGGCAACGCTGCTTCGACTCCGGCTGCAACGACTACGCCACGAAGCCGATCAACCGGCAGCAGCTGATCCAGCAAATCGCCGCTCAGCTCGGGCCGTCCTCGCAACTCGCTCCCCCTGTGGAGCGAACTCCCATTTGCCAGGAGGTCTCGTCCCGCGCGACCTCTCCGGTGTTCGATCGCGAGGTCGCCCTCTCTCGGACTGGCGGGGACACAGACCTGTACGAACTGATCTTGCAGGTACTCGTCGACAACGAAGAATCGTGGTGGTCACAACTGGATGGGGCACTGGAGCGGGGCGACCTGCCCACCGTTCACCGCCTGGCCCACACACTCAAAGGGGCTGCCGACAACATCGGAGCCCAACCCACCTACGAGGCTGCGACCCATCTGGAACTGCTGGCCCAGTCCGAGCGCGGTGGCGAACTCGCCCCCGCTCGACAACGCCTGGCGGAGGAATGGACTCGCCTGAGTCGAGCGGTCCGGGAGTGCCTGCCGGGGTGGGGGAATGTTTTGGAAATA
>JAYTFV010000019.1:0-8806 GCA_043734065.1 Planctomycetota bacterium | reverse complement strand
CCAGATAGTTCAGAAAATTCTCTCATCACTCGCAGACTTCCCGCGCTTGCAGTGCAGAGTCCGAGTCTTCAACCCCGAAGGGAGAAACAAGCCAACGTGGACTGGGGCCAGTCCACATCGGCTTGTCCTACCCCTTCGAGGTTGAGGGCCGGGATTCTGCGTAGAATGGCGACCGCACTCCTTCCGAAGTCTGTGCCTGCTCTACTTCGCCGCCGCCAGCACCGCCTCGTAGTTCGGGTGCGATGTGATCTCCGGCACGTACTCGACGTGCTTGATCTTGTTGTCGGCACCGACGACGAAGATCGCGCGGGTCAGGCAGCGGTCCAGCGGGCCGCCGGTGATCAGCACGCCGTACGACTTGCCAAAGCTGGCGGTCCGGTGATCGCTCAGGCTGACGACCTTGTCGACTCCTTCGGCACCACACCACCGCTTCTGGCCGAAGGGCAGGTCGGTGCTGACGACCAGGATCGCCACGTTCGGCAGCTTGGCGGCTTCGTCGTTGAAGCGTTTGGTTTCGGCGTGGCAGACCGAGGTATCGAGCGATGGAATCGTGGCGATGATGCGCGTCTTGCCTGCGGAGGCCGCGAGGGCGACATCTTCCAGCGAGTTGTTTTGCAGGCAGAAGTCCGGCGCGGTGTCGCCGACTTTCAGCGAGGGACCGGAGAGGGTGACGGCATTGCCTTTGAGTGTGACGGTGGCCATTTGTGTTCCTTTCGAGGGGGTTCAGCCGAATGCGGCTTGTGTTTGGAGGACCAGTGCCTCAGTATTGCCAGTCTGGTTGAGGTTGCAAGTCCCTGGCCCCGGAGAGTTCTCGCGGTGGATCAACTCGTGTCGATGTTGTACGGTTTGATCCTGCTCGCGAGTCTGGCGGTGTGGGGTTTGATTTTTGAGCGATTGACCACCGGAGTACCGCTGGTGTCTCGCTCGGTTCCGGTCACGCGCCCGCGACCCTGGCTGGCCATTGTGGTCACGCTGGGGTGGATTGGCTTTTCGTGCTTGTCACAGTTGTTTCTGCACTCGCAGCCCCCGATGGCCGAGAAGTTCAACGAGCAGCAGGCCCTGTTTCTGCTGAGCTTCAATTTGCTGGCACAGATCACAACGACCTGCCTGCTGCTGGTCTGCCTGACCCGTTTGGGGAGTCAGCGACTGACCCGTTTCGGGATCGATGGTCGCCAGCCCGGGGAGGCGATCGAAGCCGGGCTGCTGGGTTATCTCACTGCGGTGATCCCGGTCATCATCCTGAATGTGGCCGTGTCCGCTTTTCGGACGGAGGAGAATCAGCATGTATTTCTTCAAATTCTCGACAGCCACAAATCGGTGCTGCTGGTGGTGTTGATGATCGCTTCCGCAGTCATCATGGCCCCCCTGGAAGAGGAGTTGATGTACCGCGTGATCCTCCAGGGGACCCTCCAGCGCCACCTGCCACCGATGGCATCGATCCTGATTTCCGCGAGTCTGTTCTCGGCGGTGCATGGGTTCCCGGATGCGGTGGGGCTGTTCCCGCTGGCGTTGATCCTCGGGTTTCTGTACTGGCGTACCGGAAGTTACTTAACCATCGTGACCACCCACGCGACCTTCAACGGGGTGACCGTCTTTTTGACGCTGATGAGCCCCCAGGGTTAGGATCACTTTCCCGTGTTCTGGGCCTGACGGGGGGGCAGCTTCTCCGGCTCGGCATTGCCGCGTTTCATCTCCGTCCAGCCCGGCAAGAGTGGATCTCGGAACGGGGACACGAGGCCCCAACTGACATTCGTTTTGAGTGCTGCCTGGTCGAAGCTATACACCGTTTCTTTGCTTCCCGCCGGATCGAGCACGCGGAGATTCATCGGCAGATACGTCATCGGATGCAGGATAATCTCGGCGCGTTGATACTCCCGAGCCTCATTGGCCCGATGGGGAACGGCCACAATGTGAACAGCTGCACGCAGCTTCTGGCCCGCCTTGTTCAGGAGTTTGCCATCGGGGTTGTGCATGGAACCAAACGTCAGGCCGAAGCGTTGCATGGCATCTTGAGCCTTCATGCCGAAAATGAACGGCAGCGGGCTGAGTGTGATGTTTTGCCCTTGATTCTGAGGTGGAATGTCCATCAAGTCATATTGCTTGTTGGGCATGTCGAGGACGTAGATTTTTTTGCCAGTGCAGATCCATTTGGATTCTAGCCCAGGGACGATCTTGTACGGTTTCCCCTGGGGATCGACCCGTCCAGGATTGCCGAGGAACGCCTTGTTCGCAGGTTTGTGGTCGATGCGTCCCCGGTCGGGATTTTCGAAATAGACATTCCCCATCCACCGGGTTTCGGTGTTGAAGACCGAGTCAAATTCAATGCGCGTAATCGGGCAGGAGAGCGAAGTGATGTCCTTGGTTTTCTCTTCCCACTCCAGGAGGGCAGCTTTCATCTCTTCCGAGATAGGCTGGAGAGCGACTTTCGGCGCGGGGCCCTTTTGTGCGGGCTGCTGGGGAGCGGGGCCTGGCAGGGCTCCCGGCAGACGCGGTCCGGCCAGGCGCGGGGCTGGAACGGCGGATTCTGCCGGTTCCTCAGCGATTGTGGCCCGACCCACCGGTTCCCGCGTCGTGCGCGGGACGGAGGTGCCGCCCGGAGTTTCCTCTGGGGCGGGAGCGGTCGGCTTCTTCGCCGCCGGTCTGGTGCCACTCGTGGCGGGACGCGGGGTGGGGGATTGAGCGAATGCCGACGGGCTCCAGAGACAGAGGCTCAGCACAGCGCAAATCAGGGAGTTGATGCGATGGGGCATCGACGGATCCTTCCACGGAATGCACCCGAGTCGCTGGCCCACTGAGGGTGAGCACAATCTCGGGATGCGGGCAGCCTTGCCCGTCCGACAAGTCGGACGATCAGATTCCGTATCCTAGCAGCACAGGCAGAAACGCCTCCAGAGCGGTTTTTGAAAAGTCCGGGGCAGAGGCCACACGCACTTTACGCCGCCTCTGGACCCCGAAGGTGGCCTGATGAAACGGCGTTTTGTCCCCTGCCCGATTGGTGAACAGTCGAGGTTCCCCGACGACTACTCACGGGAAATTTACCGTGCCCCTTCGGTTGCGGTGTGCCGCGCTGCGGTGAATTTCAAACCTTGTCTCCACTGTTCGGATACAGACGCCACACCCCACGACGGCCACTGGTTCGCCGCACAATGGCATCCGCAGCCTGAATTCCACTACCATCAATCGCACGCCGTCAGTCCACGCTCCACCGCCTCGCGTGGGAGTCAACGGGCCGACCAGTTCAGCCATCTGTCGGAACCGGGTACAACCAAGCGGGGAGAGCGGGCCGTGTCTGCTGCGAGTGATTCGGAAAAACCGACAGACCCCGATGCGGCACCGGTCCAGCCCGGCGAGCGTTTCAAATTCGATGTCTTTATCAGCCATTCGTCCACGGACAAGACCTTGGCGGATGCGGTCTGTCACACGCTCGAAGCGAATGGCTTGCGGTGCTGGATCGCTCCTCGGGATATCGAGCCGGGCAGTGAGTGGAGCGAGGGGATCTTCCAGGGAATCGACTCGTCCCGGACGTTCGTGTTGGTGTTCACCAACCATGCGAATGAGTCCAAACACGTCCTCCGGGAGGTCGGTCGGGCGTTTTCCAAAAACAGTGTCGTGATCCCGTTTCGTGCCGAGGACATCAAACCGAGTCGCGGCCTGGAGTACTGGATCAGCCAGTCCCACTGGCTCGACGCGATGACCCCGCCGCTCCAGCAACACCTGGACCGACTGGTCCAAGTCGTCCGCAAGAACCTCGACCTGCCCCCCACGAAACGCCCCGAGTCGGATGCATCAGTACATGTAGAACGGACGCCCACGTCCGTTCCGCCTGGACCTGGGGGGCCACTTCCGGCTCAGTCCGCGACCGCTCGCCCTCGTCCGTTGAACTCGACCACGGCCCAGCCCCAGCAGCGTGCTGTGCGAGAGGGAGTCAAGAAGGGAAGCGACTCCACGAGAGCTTCACAGCCGAAGTCCGCGTCGCCTCCACCCCCGCCCGCTCGTGGCCCGCTGCCGCTCTCGATCCCGGGGTGGATCATGTGGGCGGGCGGCACAGCGCTGCTGTTGTTGGGGATCGTGCTGATCTTCCAAGACGGACCGCCCACCCCGGCCCCAGCGAGTGGCGGACGTGAGTCTGCCGAGTCCCTGACCGGCACTCAGCCCGGCGACACTCGTGAGATCACGCTCCCCGGCGGGGTGACGCTGAAGCAGGTCTGGTGCCCGCCGGGAACATTTACGATGGGGAGCCGGGCCAGCGTGACGAGAAGCGATAAGGAGGACAAGGGAGTCAAAATGATAGGTGACCTGCTGGCGGTGCTGGAGCCCAGCGAGACGGGACGCGCTGAGGACGAAGACGACACCGCCGGAGCGGGCGGGAAGCCGGTCCAGGTGACGCTCACGAAGGGGTACTGGCTGGCCGCGACGGAGACGACGCAGGGGCAATGGACCGCCGTGATGGGGGCGGCGTCGAAGCCGTGGTCCGGGAAGACGAATGTGAAGGAGGGGCCGAACTTCCCGGCCTCGTACATCAGCCACGGTGTGAACGCGGACGGGACGATCGAGGCCGACAGTGCCACCGCCTTCTGCGAGAAGCTGACGGAGATCGAGCGGCAGGCAGGGCGCTTGCCGACGGGTTGGAAGTACGCCTTGCCGACGGAGGCGCAATGGGAGTACGCCTGCCGCGCGGGAACCACCACGCCATACAGCTTCAAGGGGGATGAATCCCAGTTGGGGCATTATGCGTGGTTCGCCAAGAACGCGTGGGACATCGGCGAGAAGTATGCCCACGAAGTGGGGACGAAGACGGCGAATCCGTGGGGGCTGTATGACATGCACGGGAACCTGTGGGAATGGTGCCGCGATCGGTACGGCGGCAAGCTCGTGGGCGGCACGAACCCTGCTGGTCCTCCCACGGGCTCAGACCGGGTGGACCTAGGCGGGGGCTGGTTCAACCCCGCCGGGTACAGCCGGTCGGCGTGCCGTGGCAGGAACGTCCCGTCGGTCCGGCAAACAATCCTCGGCTTCCGTCTCTGCCTGAGTTCAGACTGAGCCCAGCGGACAGTCGCCCCAGGAGGCCCGCGACGAGCGCCGCGAGGCGTTCGCGTTTTTTTGTAGCAGAAGTCGTGAGACTTCTGCCGTCAGAACTCTCACGAGATCTGCGACGGAGATGACTCTCGAGTCGCCGCCACCGCTCCGCTTCGAAGACTTCGCGTCGCGGCTCAACGGCTGGGGACCGCATCTCCTCGAAGCTCTGCTTCGCCAGATGCCACTGGTGGTCGCTTTGGACACTCAGTGATTCCGCGTGACCCGCGCCTGACGACATGTCCCCACAGTTGAGCGTGCCAACTGTGGGGTGGATCGGGTACGATCAGTGGGGCGAGTGGTGAGAGAGATTCGCAATCGAGAGGTGAGCGATGAGTGGGTACTACCCCGTCGATGCTACCGACGTGAAACCCCTGCCCCATTTTCCTGTGATCGAGTCGATGGATGACGAAACACTGGAAGCCATGCGGCGGATGACGGTGACTGAAAAGCTCGCGTTGGTCGGAAAGATCAACCGCGAAGTTCGATGTCATGTGGCTGAGTCCATTCGCACTCGCCATCCGGAATGGTCAGACGAGGAGTGCCACACCGAGTTCAGCCGCATAATGCTGACCGCCACCTACGAATCACTCACCGAGTTCAGGCCCGCCCGCATTCTGGACCTCTAGGAAACCCTCCCATGCCCCAGCACTTCTCCCGTCGCACCTTCCTGCGTGGCCTCGGCGTCTCGATGGCGCTCCCCTGGATGGAGTCCATCCCGGTGTGGGGCGATGAGATCACCTCGACCGCTCAGTCGTCGAGCGAGGCCCCGGTTCGCATGGCCGTCCTGTTCTCCGGCAACGGCTATCACAGCAAAGAGTGGTGGGCCAAGGGCGAAGGCAAGGCGATGGAACTCGGCCAGGTTCTCGCCCCGCTGACCGACTTCCGCGAGAAGCTGCTCTTCGTGCAGGGCCTGTACAACGTCGAGGCCACCAAGGGGAACATCCACAGCTCCCAGACCGGCAACCTGCTGTCGGGAGCCCCGCTGGCTTCGGGCGGGGACATCCAGTCGGGGACCAGTGTTGACCAGTTGCTGGCCCAGACGTATGGCCGGTCGACGAAGGTGCCCAGCTTGGTCCTGGGGTGCGAGGCGGCGAACCCGTCGGTCCACAAGAACTACTCGATGCTGTATAGCTCGCACATCTCGTGGTCCTCGCCGACTACGCCGACGCCGCTGGAGTTGTACCCGGCGCTGGCGTTTGACCGGCTGTTCAAGGATGAAGCGCAGAAGGGGGACAAGAGCGTGCTGGATGCGGTGCTGGAGGACGCGGGGGACATCCGGCGGCAGATCAGCACCAACGATCAGCGCAAACTCGACGAGTACCTCGACTCGGTCCGAGATGTCGAACAGCGGATCGCGCAGGCGGGGCAGAAGGGGGAACTGCAGGGCTGGCGACCGACCCTCGACAAGCCGAACATCGAGCGTCCCGCCGACGGCATCCCCCAGAACATCGCCGACCATATGCGGCTGATGTGCGATATTCTGGTGCTGGGTTTCCAGACCGACACGACGCGGATCGGGACGCTCAAGCTCAACAACGACCACTCGTCGCTGCGGTTCCCGCATCTCGGCGTCGACTACATGATCCACCATCTGCTGTCGCATTCGGACACTGCCGACTGGCTGAAGGTCAACCAGTTCTTCACCGAGCAACTCGGTTACATCGCCCGTAAGCTCGATGCGATCCAAGAGGGGGACCGCACGCTGCTGGACAACTCGATGCTGATGATGTGTTCGAGCATGATGACCGGCGGGCACAACAACGATCAACTGCCGGTGGTGGTCCTCGGGAAGGGGGGCGGGCGCATCGAGACCGGTCGGTCGCTGAACTACCGCGACAAGCCGAACCGCCAGATGTGCCGGTTGTACATGTCGATGATGGACAAGATGAATGTCCGTCCAAAGACGTTTGGCGATGCCACGGAGGCGCTGAACGAGGTGTGATGTCGCGACGTGCTGGGAAGGCGAGGCTCCTGCCGAGCCGCGAGCCAGAGTCGACGTTCTCCTTCACCAGCGGCTCGGCAGGAGCCTCGCCCTCCCGATCGGCGTTCGCCACCGGCTGTCGGCGCGCAGCACTGTCGACGCGCGGCACTTGACGACGCGCGGCACTTGACGACGAGGGGCAGTCGCGGTCAACTTACCGCTCAGTCCGGTTCCCTATTCAAGGAAGATGCGTCATGGCGAAGGATCGAAAGCAGGCCAAAGCGGCGGAACGGAAGCAGAAGCTCAAGGCCAAGCACCTTCATCAGGAACAGGTCGCGCAGGTCCATAACCGGATCGAGAAGCTGCTCGACCTCGATCCCGATGTGGCCGTGGAGCGACTGGCTGCGATGCGGCTGTCCCACCCGGATGATCGCCATGTCTTGACGAGATATTTCGATGCGTGCCTGGACGCGAAACAGTTCCGGGAGATGCTCCGTGCGAGCCGGGATTGGGTGGCGCGGCATCCCGATGACCGGGAGGTCTGGCGGACATACGCGGGGGTCTGTTTTCAAGAGAACTACGTTCACGAGGGACAGCGAGCGGCGCGGATCGTCGTGCAGCGCTGGCCCAATTCCGAGGAGGCCCGGGTGTGTGGTCTCTTCTTAGTGGGTGCCGAGGAAGCGCATGCCCAAATGGTCCGCTGGTCGGGCCCGAACCCCACGGATGAAATGCTGGCGGCTCATGAAGCCGTGCGCGATGCCTTTGAAGCGGGAGAAACGGAAGAGGCCGTCCGACTGGCGACGCCCGCCGCAGCCCGCTGGCCGGAGTGTCAGCCGATCCGCAACAATCTGGCCCTGGCGCTGGGCTTCCTCGGTCGCTATGACGAAGCGATTCTCGAGTGCCGCTCGGCCTGGGAGGCGGTTCCCGGGAACGTCTTTGCGGGGGCCACGCTGACCCGCTCGCTGTATCTGCTGGGACGAGACGCTGAAGCGCGGCAGGCACTGGAGACCCTGCTGACCTCTCCGTCCGAGCGCAACGAACGTTGGAGCAAAGTGGCCGAAATGCTGGCCCTGGTGGGCCAGGAGGAGCGGCTCCTGGCCTGGGCTCGTCCGGTGATTGACCAGAATCAAGACCAGAAGACTGACCCCATCTACCGCGCGATGCTGCGTCACTACACCGCCTGTGCCGAGTACCGGCTGGGGGACGAGCGGGCCGCCCGACTGTTATGGCGTGAGGCCCTCAAGTGTTACCGCATCCCGGTGGCGGCGGAGAACTTGGCGGACCTTGATCGTCCCGTCGATGAACGTCATGCCGCGTGGTATTTCCCGCTGCATGAACTGTTCCCTCGTCCCCAGATCGACGAACTCACGGAGCGGCTCGCTGGCAAAACGAATGCGGAGGCGAAGCCCATTTCCCGCGAGTTCCTGCAACGACATCCGACGCTGCGGCGGTTGCTGCGCGTGCTGCTGGAGCGGGGTGATGCGACAGGTCGCGAGTTCGCCTGCCGCTTCTGCCACACGGTCGCGGACGAGGAGTCGCTGGACCTCTTGCAGGCCTTTTCTCAAGGGCAGTGGGGCCCGTTGACACTCCGCATGCGAGCCGCGGAGACCTTGCGAGAACATGGTCGGCTCACGGGGAATCGGCTGAATACCTGGACGAATGGGAAGCAGACCGAGGTGCTGGCCCTCAGCTTCAACATCACCCGTGAGCCGATGACAAGTCTCACCGACAAAGCCCTGCTGTCTCTAATAGATCGGGCGCACTCCGCACTGAAACGGGACGATTACCCGCTCTCCGAGAAGCTGTTTG
>JAYTFV010000018.1:0-13916 GCA_043734065.1 Planctomycetota bacterium | reverse complement strand
GGCTCGCTGGGGCACTTTCAGGCCACCCTGGGTCTACGGCGGAGCTGGGCCGTAGTAGTTGCGCGGGAGCGGCTTCTCTTTTCCACCGGCGGTGCCCTGCTCTTTTCCGAACAGCAGAATCGGGATCTTGACGCGCGGGGCCTCGGGGTCGTCCGTTGAGATTACCAGCCAACCGTCCGTCCGGCCCGGTGCCAGGTCGGACGCAACACTGACTTGGATCGGCCAGGCCGCTTCCCCATCGGGGCCCTTGGTGATCTCACCGAGTTCGACCGTCACGCCAGGCAGCGGCTTCGCGTCGGCGGCTTTGCCAGCGGTGACGGCCTCGACGCCAAGGACCTTGGCGGGCTGGTCGCGAAAGTCGCGGACCATCACCACACGCGAATCGGGCTCGCCGTTCAACTGATAGAAGTACATCTCGTTCGGCTCGACAGTGAGCTTCTTCTTCGGCAGCGTGATGCGGAACTCCAGCGTCTCGGTGCGAGGCTGGCCATCGTCATAGCTGATGGAGACGGTGTAGCTCTTGTCCCCCGGCTGTTCCTTGGCCGGGCGAATCCCCATCGCCAGCACGCCATGTTCTCCCGGAGCGAACTCGGTGCGTTCCTCGTGCTTCCGTTGAGCATTGAACCCCACCAGTTTGGGCGTCAAGCAGCCGCAACTCGGCTTGATGGCCGTGATCTTCACGGGGCGCGAGCTGTGATTCTCGAAGTGGAATTGGGCCTCATGAATCGCGCGCGGCTGAGGCGAACCGAAGTTGACCATGTATTGGTCAAAGGCCAACGCCGGTCGCTCCGGCCCGGCGACCGCCGCCAGAGTCCGACTGGAGGCGACGGAGTGGAACAGCGACAACACCGCCGGAACCAGCAACGCCAGCACTCCCGCCCAGCGCATCACGCCCGGCGATGCAGTTGATGAAACAGCGGGAGTGGTCATGGGTCGATCCATCCGTGAGTGGGCCATCGCACGCACCGGGTCCGTCCGGGGGCATTCCAAGAGGGGCGATATATCAGAGAGGTTTTCCCGAGGGCAAGAGCGACATGTCGCGTCGTGACCCCGGCTTTCTCGGGGCAGGCAAGCCGGGCGGCGTCAGCCCCCGGATTCCGGCGTCGGGCGGAAGAGTCCGGAGGCTGACGCCATCCGGCTCGCCTGATCGGCTCGCTGGGGCACTATCAGGCCACCACTGGACGGCCTGAAAAGGCCGTCCTACCCGGTCAGCTGCGCCGATCGATCTTGCCGCGAGCGAGCGGGTTGGAATACAACCCGGCCCCGCGAAGCCTGCATCTGGGAAACGGAGTTTCCAGGCAGAGCCTCGCATTCCCGCCGGGGGACACCTCCGGCTGCGACAGGTGCCTTTCCCATGCTGCAAGCCACACGGACGTGGGTCTCGCGAGTCTTGAATCATCCGCACACGTTGACGCTGATGTGCGGTGCCGCTGCGGGGACGGCGTGGGTCGCTGCCTGTGCAGCGTACTGGACGGCGTTCGAGCCGGTGCCAGCGGCGCGGGTCACGTTGACGCTGGCGTGGGCGTTGACGCTGGCGTGTCTCTGGTCGCCGCGAGTGCTGGGACTGTTGAATCGAGTGCCGCACTTCTGGCGCGTGGGGGCGGCGAGTTGCGGGCTGGCCCTGTGGCCGACGGTGTGGAAGGCGGTCCTCTCACAGCGCGAGCTGATCCCGCTGGACTGGTATGCCGGGGAGTGGACCTCTCTGGCGGCCATGGCGATTCCGGCGGTGCTGGCGCTGGTGCCGATGATCGGGGGGGGATGCCTGCTCTGCCCTGCCCCGTCGGTGGATTCAATGGGTTCGCGGAGAGATCCCCTGCCCGCGTTCTGGCTCGGTGTGGCTTTGAGTTGGTGTGTGCTGCCGACGACGTTGTTCGTGCGCGTGGGTGCGGACCAGGTGTTGCTGGGACTGTCGGCATGCTTGTTGGTCGGAGCGGGGTTGTCGCTGGTTGTGCGTGGGGAGGCGACCGAGCATGCAGCCTCTGCCCGGGGAGTCACACCGACACGGGCGTCTGAATCGCCCGGACCTGGGGGTCCAGGCTATGGATTCGTACTGATTTCGCTCTGTGCGGCGCTGCTGATTGGGATCACTCTCGAAGCAGCGAATCGTGCGGCGGAACAGCTCGTGCTGGAGTCGTTGCCGCTGAAGCTGTGGGGCTGGGCCGGGTTCTTGATGGGGGCGGTGATAGGCGTCCGCTTCGGGCGACGAGACGTTGAACTCCGCGGGGGACTGCGGCGATCGCTGCTACTGGTCGCGCTGGCTTCGGTCGCGGTGATCGTGTTGTTCCCGGTCTGGATTCGGGTCGGGATCTGGTCCTCAGCGAATCTGAGTACGCTGGCTTGGATCATCCTGGTGAAGGGGTCGATCCCATGGGGCATCCTGTTTCCAATCGGGTGTGCGAGTGGCACGCTGCTGAGAGGTTCCGGTCGCAGCCTCATGGCCGCCGCCATTGGAGCGGGATATGTGCTGGCCACCATAGTCACATGGTCAATGGTCGAGACGCTGATCGGAGTGACGTGTGTCGCGACTGTGATGTGCCTGGCACTCTGGCCGATCACCGATTGGCGCGCGGTGACGGCGCGTCGGGGTCTGAATCGCCAAGCCGCTGCCCTGGCTACTTGCGTCTGTCTCATCGCGGCTTCGCTCAGTGGCCGAGGCTGGCTCGACCTGGCTCGCTCGGCCCGCTTGCTGTTCAGCGGCGAGGCGTTTGCCGCAGCGGGGAACGGGCATGATCTCCTTACGATCGAACGCTCCGACCGCACGCGCTGGCTCAAAACCATTGAGGGCGAGAATGAGGTGTGGACGGTCTGGCGGCAACGGGCGAACCAGCTCGTGGTGCGCCGCAATGGATTGTATGCCGGGCAGATGAGTCTGGAGCCGACGCTGGGGCCGCAGAACTTCTGGTCGGTGATGACCGCTGCGGTGCCCCTCATCCTGCATCCACGGGCCAACGAGATCCTGTGCCTGGGTACACCGGGGATCGTCGAGATCAACACGCTGCTGGGCTTTCCGGTCCACTCGCTGACGTGCGTCGAGGCGGACCGCGACGCCCGCTCGCTGTTGAAGTACGAAGCCGCGATGAGCACGACACCGTCGCGGCTGGCGGATGGTCGACTCGCATGGGTGACAGCGACGCCCATGCAGTTCGCCGCCTCGCAGGTCATGCGGACGTATGACGTGATCGTCTGCCCCGAGTCGTCTCCCATCCCCATGCGATCTCAGCCACAGTTCACGCGCGAGTTCTACGCGCGGATGGCGGGTCGACTCAAAGAGGGCGGGCTATTCTGTCAGCGGATGAACATTGTCGATTTCGGATCGGTACCGCTGCTCGACACATTGCGGAGTCTGCGGTCGGCGTTCGAGCACACATGCCTCATCACGACCGAGGGGTCGGAGGTGCTGCTGCTGGCGACAAACTCACCGGACCCGCTCTTTGACCCCAGTCTGATCTCTCGACTGGAGACTCCACAAATCCAGCGGCTGTGTGCCACGCTGGGAACGGACTGCTCGGTGTTTGCTCAGCTCGTGTGCGTGCCGTACGAGGCGATCGACGAGTTGCTGGCCGAGTCCGGAGGCTCGAAGAACAGCTGCGTGAATGCCAAGTTCACGCTGGGGCTGGCGTCGGAGGTTCTGTGCTGGGGGCCGAAGTTTGTGGAGAAGCAAGCTTTATTTGCGGATCGGGCAAAACTGGTGTTGACAGCGCTGCACTTGGAGGAGAAGGCCGAGCAAACGCTGGCTCGGCGGATCCTGGACTCGCAGGAACGAGTGCGCATCCTCACCGGGAAGCCGGATGACCAGTGGAGCTATCGTGGCGTCCTGAAGGACGCACTGAAGAATCGGCCCCGGACTTCGATTCAGCGGGTCAACCATGAAATCCGCCAGGCCCTGACCCCGGAAGACCAGCACCGCAAGGCGTACCTCATGGCCCTCGGACGCGCCGCTCGTGAAGCGGCCCCGACACTGGAAGCGATCTCGAAGATCGAGACGTTTGCCGAGCCGTACGATCCGCTGGTCACCGACTTCGTGTCGTTCGAGGTGGCCCACCTGCTCGGTCGGGTGCCGGACTCCGACCCGGCCCGCGAGTATGGGCACTGGATGCACTGCATCAGCTACGCCCCCGGCCATGATCGTTCCGTGCGCCCGGTGGCTGCAGCCCTCGATCTGCTGTGTCGCCACCCGGAGATCGTGCCCGACCCGGCCTGGCGCTGGGACCAGTTCAGTCAACTGCTGGATGTGATGCGCGTCCGCTGGGCTGGCCGCTGGGAGGCGAAAGTGGCCTCGAAGTATGAGGCGGCTGATATGCAGAACTCGATCGAAGCGGTGACGGCGACGTTGTCCGCGATGGACGATCTGGCGACAGAAGCGGGCGTGGACCGCGCGACCTGGAAGGTGCAGCGACGGATCTGGGAGGACTCTCTGGTCAACCCGAGCCGGACGCGACAAGGGACTGACGAGCCGAAGAATCAAATGCTCGAATCGGTGCGTCAGGAATGGATGCGGCGGAACAGCGAGCTGGCTGAGCCGAAGTGAATGTGGCACGAATGTGGTACGACGCTCCGCGTCGTGAGTCACGACGCGGAGCGTCGTGCCACAATGCAACGTCGCCCAGGCACGAGGGACTGACATCCACCCGCTCGCTGTCGGTTCTGCTTTCGAGTCTTCACTCTTTGGCCTTTGGTTCGACGACGTCTCCGAGGAATTTCATATTCAATTTGCCTTCCTTCCAGAAAATCTCGGCGGTGAGCTGGTTCTTGGCCGTGATCGAACCCCGTCCCGTAATAGCTCCCACGGGTTCAGGATCTTTCACTTTGCTGCTTTTCTGGATGCGGCGGACGGTCACAATCTTGAACTCCTTCGGGCTGGTGAAGGTGGCATCGTATTCCCAGATGACACCGAACTCGCCTTTCGCTCGAAAAGTGACATTCTTTCCGTCTCGGGCGGTCACGGTCCATTCCCAACCGACGCCCTCCCCCTTCTGATTCAGTTGCTTCCCTTTCCAGGTCATACCCACTGGGGCCACAGTGGGATCGTCCGTGGCGGTCGCTTCCGAGTCCGATTTCTTCTGAAGCTCTGCCCGAAGTCCGTCGCGCTCCCGTTCGACCTTCGTCAGGTCGGCTTTCAGCGTCGCGACCTGCTCCCGGAGCAACTCCAACTCGCTCTTGAGCTTGGCCAAATCGCTCTTGTCATCGGCCTGACAAGCGGCAGGCAATTGCCAGCACAATCCCAGCAGGACCACAGCAATCAAGCACTTCATGAAGGCTCTCCTCGATCAGTCGGTGATAAACGGTTCTTTCACAGAGTGTACGAGTCGCGGTCACGGGATTCAATTTTGATTCAGGCGAAGAGCAGGATCCCGCTACTGGCAGGACATGGAGAGGGAAACTTAACGCAAAGACGCAAAGTCGTCAGGACGCAAAGGGGGAAGAGTTGAAGGTAGAACACTGCCCCTTGCCGGTCTTCCTTTGCGTCTTCGCGCCTTTGCGTCTTTGCGTTGAATTCAGAATCGTTCTCAGGAACCACCACGCATAATGCGCGGGGACGGACGTGGGCGTCCGTCCTACTGGGGCAATACCAGCAGTCGCCCGTCGCGTTCAACCTCCCAGTGGCGGGCGGAGGGGGCGGACCCTTCTTGCACGCGCTGGATGCGATCGCCGGGGAGGAAGCCGGATTGTGCGGCGAATGAGGCCTCCTTGACCAACGTGAGATAAACGATCCCTGGCTCAGCTGCGGAACTCGCGGCGGAGGCTCCCGGCGGGAGGGCGAAACCATCGAGGTCGAGGGCCACGTGATCCGGCTCCCCGGTGGCGGCTCGGACGAGATCGATCTCCCAATGCACTGGGCTCTGCCGGACCCAGGCGATGAAGTCGTCGACCTCGCGCACATCCTGGCCGTTGATGGTCCGCAGCTCATCCCCCGGCTTCAGCCCCGCCCTGTCGGCGACGAGGTCGGGATTGACCTTGGAGAGCTTGATCGTCTCGCCCCGCACCCGCGCGGGGGACCAGGTGACTCCCAGCCGACTCGGCAGCGGAATCTTCGGTGTCAGCGGCGTGAGTTCGTACTGGCAAGCCTTCCGGAAGACCAGCGGTTCCGAGTAATTGGCCAGTTGAGTCGTATAACGGGTCACGACCGTGGCCACCCGTTGCATCCCCGGGATGTTCAGCTTCTCGATGTCATCGCTGGGACGGTGGTAATCGTTGTGCATCCCAGTGTAGAACATCGCGTACGGGATGCTGCGGAGGTAGAAGCTGTAGTGGTCGCTGTCGTTGCGTTGGGACCAGTCGAACGTCAGTTTGAGTTCACTGGCATTGGCGCGAGCGAGTTGGGACCGCAGGCCGAGCATCGTCCGCACGCCGACCATCTCGACGGTGTCATCACGCAATCGTCCGACCATGTCGAGGTTAATGTAGAACCGAATTTGCTGGCGTTTGGGATGCTGCTTGAGCCAATGCTCCGACCCGAGCAGGCCCTTCTCCTCGCCGTCCCAGAAGGCGACGGCCACGCTGCGGCCGAGAGGTGGGGCTCCTTTCAAGGCCTCCGCGATTTCCAGCAGGCACGCCACTCCGCTGGCATTGTCATCGGCCCCGTTGTGGATCTGGCCGAAGGGGCCTTGGCTATTCTCGACATTTCCGAAACCGACATGATCGAAGTGCGCCCCCAAGACGATCCACTCGTCTTTGAGTTGAGGATCGGAGCCTTCGAGCAGACCGAGGACATTCTGATACCCGGCTCCGAACGGCTGGCGGTAATCGTTTCCGGAACCAATCGGCTTGCATTTCAAAAGACGAAGTTCGTTCGCGAGATAAGCAGCTGCGGCTTGACCGCCCGCCGTGCCCGCTTCGCGGCCTTGCAGGGTGTCACTGGCCAGGAAGGCGGCATGGGCCTGGAGTTCCTTGACGGTGATGGGGGTTTCGTCGGCGTCTTGAGCGCTGACTGCCGAGTGACACGCGAGGCAGAGTGCAAATGCGATCCCGAGCGAGACACGGAATAGAATCGTTTTTCGCTCCGCGAACGAACGCCCTTTCGCAGAGCGAAAGACGACGCTGCCGCCGTTTCGCGCCCGCTCACCCGCCGATTTCCTGGGGAGGCTCCGATTTGTCACCTTCATCACCTTCTCGAATTCCCTTTTTGAATTCAGTGATCGACTTGCCGACGGAGCGCATCGTCTGAGGCAACCGACTCCCAAACAGAAGCAGAGCAATCGCCGCGAAAATCGCCAGCTCGACAGGATTGAAACCAAACATGAGCCACGATCCTCTCGGGAAAGACCCGCATGCGATGGAGATCCATCGCCTGTTGCAAAGCAGATCAGCCGAAGCGACCCCTTGCCGCCCCTGCCCCACCGCTGGAGACTCCAGTCTAACCCGGTCGTGCAGGAATCTCAAACGGGTGGGGATCTCAGACTCCCGCCTCTGGCATTATACCGCAGCCCCGGCTTCAGAGTTCGAAACAATCGTGTGGCGAAACTGAATCAGTGTTGTTTCGAAGCGACAGTGCCCGGTGGCGACAGGCCTCTTCCGCCCATCGCAAACTCGTGACAGACTTCCCAACTGTCCGAGAACATCCAGTCGACGCCACATCCCCAGACGTAGTGATCGACAAATGCGGGGCGAATCAAGTCGAATGAGCGAAGAAAGACTGAAGTTGTGTTGCGACCCTCGCCCGTCCAGAGGATGATTCCAAAGCTGATTTGCGGCGTTTTCTCCTCAAGGAAGGACCACACCCATGCCGACGCCTGACTCTTTCGGCCTTGAACTACGCGAAGACCCCACCCTGCCTGCCAAGACCCTGGTGGCCCCGATCAGCGTGATCCGGGACATCCGGGCCGCCCTGGGCGAGGTATCGATGAACATCCAGATCGGCTGGGACTCCCCCGCCGTGATGGTCTCTTCCGACTTGTATGAGGCGTTTCACGCCTGGAGCGAGATGCAGGAGGGCTTCGAAGAGGAGTCGGAGCCGATCGACGAGGGGCTGTATAACTGAGCGGACTCGACCGGCTGGCTCATGT
Organism: Planctomycetota bacterium; assembly: GCA_043734065.1. Taxonomy (GTDB): domain Bacteria; phylum Planctomycetota; class Planctomycetia; order Planctomycetales; family Planctomycetaceae; genus TH-plancto1. Next base: position 5,913 of record JAYTFV010000018.1, on the reverse strand, counting down.
GGCCTCGGGTCGGTCCCCCAGCAACGCACAAGCCGCGTCCTCTCGCCTTCGAGACGATGCGGCTGATTTTATGGCCCCGTCCGCGGAACTCACCGCCCCGAAGATTGCGGTGACACGGAGGCGTGCAATCCCTGGATAACGATCTCCAAGAACTCACGCGCCCGGCGGGCCAGGGCGTCGATTTGCTCCGACTGGGTCGCGCGAATGTTCGGGGCGGAAATGTTTTCACAGCACAGAGGCATCACCCGACCGGTGAAAGCCACAGCGTGCAGCAGCCGATAGTGATCGATCTCGCCCAGGCCGGGTCCGCAGTCTTGATCGACCGGAAACATCCGGTGGTCCTTGATGCAGAAGCTGCGGACCTGTTCGCGGCAGGTCTGGATGTCGTCGAGTGGGTTGATCTTGCCGCGCGTGTAGTCCATGACGTTGCCGGCGTCGTAGTTGACCATGATGCCGTCGTCGCCGACTTCGCGGACGATCTCGCCGGTGAGCTCCCCCGTCTCGCCGTGTTGCTTGACGACGATCTGCACGCCGTGATCGCGGGCGATGGGGCCGAGTTGCTTGAATCGCTCGACCCAGATCTGGCGGTTCGGCCCTTGGGTATGGCCGAAGGTCAGCACCTGCGGGATGCCAGCGGCCTGGGCTTGCTGGATGCGATGGGTCAGCACCTCGATCGCCTGGGAGGCTTCGGGGTAGATGCCGGAGAACATCATCAGTGGCTCCAGTCCCAGGTCTCGGCAGCGCTGGCCGAGTTCCTTGGCCCGTTGAGGCGGTGCGTCGGCGGGCAGCACCGGCACGCCCTTGGATTCGCCGGGCTCCTTGTGCGATGTGCCCCAGGCCACGAACTTGTACCCCGCCGCTTGGATGCCGGTGAGCGCGCGATCGAGCGGGTACTCGCTATAGGGCAGCGTCATGCACGCGATCTGAAACTTCGTGGGCAGGCCGAGTGGCTTTGCCGCCAGGGACTCTTCGGCTCGCAGTGCGCCGCGAAGTGCCAGGCCACACACGCTGGCCGCACCACACTTGAGGAATGCACGTCGGTTAATCGATCCCAGTACTGTCATGGTCGTGGTCTCGCTCAATCTGCTTCGGAGAAATTGGCTAGCTGATGGCTGATGGCTGATGGCCAGCGGGAGGCTGCCCCGCTGGCTGCCGACTCCCGACTCCCGACTCGATGTGGTCTCGCTCATTCTGCTTCGGGGATATCGACCCATTCCTGACGGACGCATGCGGAACCGGCCCTGGTCCCGGAGGGGAGGAATGGGAACAACCTGGCGCGGGCCATCGCGTCCAGTGGCGCGCCAAACTCAGAGACCTGGAAAGCCTCGATGTACTGCACCTCGGCTCCTCGCTCGGGGCCGTAAGTTCGCAAGACCAATTCCCGGTAGCGCTCCGCCAGCGGGCGGATGCGGCGGCGAATTCGCTCGCCCAGCCAGCTGCGCCGGACCTGATCGTCGGTCGGCACATCCGCCAGGTAGCCCGCGTTGTACGGAAGCCACTCGTAAAACTGCGACGCATGACAGTGCAGCATCGCCACCAGTCGATCGAGCGTATCTTCGATGTCGACCACGAGATTCGGCTCGAACCGGCAGGGATGCTTGAAGGCGTCCGAGAAATACAAAATCACCGGACTCTGCAACAGGTGCGGCGTGTCGGGACAAATGGCCGGCACGGTGAGCAAGTACGCGGCTTCCTGCACGAGCAAGCCGGTATAACAATGATCGGGATGGTAGTCTGTGGTCCGGTGCGTGATCACCACGTCGGGCCGGAATGAGCGAATCAAGCGGATGATCTTGCGGCGGGCCTCCAACGTCGGCTGCAACTCTCCGTCCGGTTCGGCCAGGATTTCGTAGGTCGCTCCAATGACGCGCGCGGCAGCTTCTGCTTCCGCCCGGCGACGCGCGGCGAGCGGCGGCCCGTGCAGGGCGTGATGCCCGGCTGCTCCGTCGCAGACGCTGACCAGCTGGACACAGTGGCCGAGCGCGCACCACTGGGCCGCCGTCCCGCCCGCCTTGATGTCGGCATCGTCGGGATGGGCTCCGATCACCAGAATTCGCAACGCATCAGCGGTCATCGCATCGCCCTTATGCAAGTGGCAGGAATTAAAGTACTTTGTAGGATGGCCTTTCCAGGCCGTCCTCGATCGGTTCTTGCAGCCAGACGGCCTGGAAAGGCCGTCTTAGGAACTGGCCCGAAACAACATCCCGAAAGTCATGAAGAGGATTCACCGCAGCGGGCGCGGAGGATCGCCGAGGTCCGAGAGATCTCCGGGAATTCCCCTCTGCGAACCCTCGCGCCCTCTGCGGTGAATCTCGGGCACTTGTTTTGGACAATGTCCTTACGGGGAGACTATTTTCGCCCGCCTGCCTTAGATGAACTTGGTCACTCCCGGCGTCGCGACCGGCGGCACGGGCAACGCGACATCCCAGTCGTAACGGGGGGGTGAAAGGTCTTCCTGCGAGTTCAACGCCATGTCCCAGGTAATCTCTTGTCCCGTGTAGGCGGCCATCCGACCCATGATGGCCAGGAGTGTGCTCTTGGCCATGTACTCGCCGTTGTTGATCGGCTTCCCCGCGCGGATACCGGCGAAGAGTTCGTCGTGCTCTTGTTGGTAGAGGCTGTTTTCCGGACCGTCGAAGACCCACTCGCCGGAGTCGGACTTGATGACCATGCCGCGTTTGCGTTCCATGAATTGAGCACGCCCCTGGCTGCCGACAACATGTGCGCTGAGGTCGTTCTTACACCCCGACTGCTGGCGGCAATTGGAGAAGAGCTTGGCCCCATCGGCCCATTCATAGGTGACGGAGAAATGATCGAAGATCTGGCCGAACTCGGGTCCGGTGCGAACGGCGCGGCCGCCCATGCCAATGGCCTTCACGGGGTACTCATCCTTCATGGCCCAGGCGCAGACATCCAGGAAGTGGACGTGTTGCTCGACATTGAAGTCGCCCGACAGCCAGGTGAAGTAATACCAGTTCTGCATCTGCCAGGTCATGTCGGACCAATCGGGCTGGCGGGGCTTGACCCAGATGCCGCCGCGATAGTCGTTGGCCTGGAGCGTGTGGATCTGGCCCACAGCGCCCTCGTGAATGCGGCGGATCGTTTCGCGAAACGAGTTGTCGTAACGCAGGCACAACCCGGAGACGACGGACAGCCCCTTCTGCTTGGCCTCCTGGCAGGAGGCGATGACGCTGCGGACACCCGGAGCGTCGACGGCACACGGCTTCTCGGCGAAGATGTGCTTGCCAGCGTCCACGGCGGCTTTCAAATGCCTGGGGCGGAATTGCGGCGGGCTGCACAGCAGCACCACATCGCAACAGGCAATCACTTCGCGGTACGCTTCGAAGCCGACGAAGCGGCGTTCCGGCGGCACATCGAGCTTCCCCTCCAGGCCCTCGACGTTCTGCAGGCTCTTCAAGCTGCTCTGCACGCGGTCGTCGAAGGCGTCGGCCATCGCCCAGAGTTTGACGTTGGCGTCGGCCTTCAGAGCCTGCGCCGCCGCGCCGCTGCCGCGACCACCGCAGCCGATCAGTCCGACTTTCAACAGATCGCTGCCCGCGGCATGGACGGCCTGCGGCACCGCCAACATGGCAAGCGAGCCCACAACAGCGACCGACGAACCTTCCAGAAAACTGCGACGTGTGGATGGTGTATTCATCATTATGGGCCTTTCGGTTCGGAAGGGAGCTGCGGGCCGGACGGACCAATGGGCTTCAGTGGGTGGAGTTCAATCTTGCGGAACAGAATCTCAAAGCCTTCGGTTTGCGGCAGGATTCTGCCCGTCGCCGGGAACGCATCGTAGCATTCGTTGACCGTCTTGCCGTTGACAATAACCGTGATGCGTTTCCGTCGCAAACACACTCCACGCGGTTCCATGCGTCGAACGGACTTTCGACGTCGTCCTGGCCGCGCGTATCGAGCAGTTCGGCAAAGTCCCAGTCGTGCTTCGACCACCAGAGCTGTCCGCGCCGGGTGCCACTCAACGCCGTTAACCCTTTTGATTCCATTGTTTTCCAAGCCATTTCGATCACTCCACCGGAATGGCGGTCGCGAACTCTCACGAAGAAAGACCGCAATAGCCAATTTGCCACAGAAAAAAGGGTTAACGGCGTTGGGTGCCACTGGCGGTCGCTTTGGACCGCCAGTGTCTGGTGGACGTTTGACTGCGAATCACACGGGCGACTCAAGGCCCTCGCCAGTGGCACCCGGGGTGGCCGAGTGATTCGGCACGCGGCGAAGCAGAGCTTCGGGAATATTCCGTCCCAAGCAGAGCTTGGGACGGAGAGTTCAACAAGAGTCCACATGGGCAGCCGATCACTCCCACCCGACGATGACTACGCCGCCGCCCCGCTGAACTGGGCGACGAGGGCCTTGAGACTCCCCTCCGTGGCCACGCAGACGTAGACATATTTGTCGTCTCGCCAGCAGGCCATTTGATGAGTGTAGTCGATCGATACCGGCACCTGGGATTCGGGAACATCCGAGATGCGCGAGATCGGAACCATCACCAGCCAGCCGCGAAAACCCAGCGACGGGTTATTCACTTGATAAGCAGCCACATCATGCCCGGCTCGACCATCCAGATTCAGGCCCACTGGCGGGGCGATACACACGCGCTGCCAGCGGGAGTCAGTGAGGGTCACAGAAAACGAGCCATCAAACGTCGGGCGTTCACTGACCGGATGAGCCCGGAAAAAAGCAATGGCCTCGGTCCCCACATCGGCGGTCTGAAACTGCGACGGCGAGTTCGACCAGAAGAACAGCCCCGCCACCAAGGCGACCGACAAACTTAACCCGGAGACCACCCATTTCAGGGCTCGCCGCGCGGGAGCATGCGGGATCGATTGAGCCGCAACTGCCGGAGCCGACTTCGACAATTGCAACAGCAGCCGCTCGCGGACCCCCTCGGGCACCGGCACAGCGGTCATCACGGACTGCAACCGCGAATCCCACTCCTGAATGTCGGCTGCGGCACTCTGGCACAGCGCACACTCGGCCAGATGTTCCAGGACCGCCGCCTGGTCGGCAGACCGCCAGCCCGACACTTCGTGCGGGTGCATTTCGATCATCTGCAGTGCGGTCTGACAATCCATGGCAGTTACGCTTCGTGCGAGGGCCCGCTTTGTGGTTCCAACAGGTATTTCTCGAGCTTTCGTCGCAGCTGCGACTTGGCTCGTGAGAGTCGACTCATGATGGTCCCGAGGGGCAGATCGAGCTGCTGAGCAATCTCGCGATAGCTCAGGTTCTCGAAATAGAACAGCACGACGGGCACTCGGAACTCCACCGGGAGTTCGTTGAGGGCGGCCTGCAACCGTTCCGAGGTCAGCTCGCCATCGAGCCATTCGGGTTCCGCCTCCGGAGAGGCGATTTCCGGGGCGTCATCCAAGGCGATGGAGGTCGACACCGGACGCCGATGCAGGAACTCCCGCCGGGCAATAGTGTAGAGCCAATTCCGTGCCGCCCGTGGTTCCCGCAACTGGGTCAGATTCGCCTGGGCGAGCATAAAGGTCTGCTGCGTCAGGTCTTCCGACTCAATAACGGAACCACTGAGTCGGTAGGCGTAGCCAAACACCGCTCGGTAATGCAGGTCGACCAATTCCGCTGCCGGGGCAGCCAACGGCCTCTCCATCATGATCCCTCGAACAGGAAGAGTCCCTCCTGGACGTATTATTCCCCACTTTCCCAACCCGCCGGGAAAGAAGCGGCCACCCTGCTCCGCCACAGCATTCCCGTTTGGGGGGCGGGATGCAAGTCAATACGCGGAAATTTGATGGGGAGATGGGGAGATGGGGAGTCGGTTTGCATCCCTGATGGCGTGTGGCGAAGTCCGACCGGGAGGGCGAGGCCAGAGCTGTGAACAGGATTCAAGCGAAGGGGCGGCCTGAATGTCGGCGATTTCTCCGAAATCGCCGC
>JAYTFV010000017.1:0-3617 GCA_043734065.1 Planctomycetota bacterium | reverse complement strand
CTCCGCGGCATCTCGTGCCTGGCGGGAGCGACGATTCTGGGTGATGGTCAGGTCGCCTTGATCCTGGATGTGACGGGGCTGGCGATACGTGCGCTGGGTGAGGCGCGACAACAGGTCAGCCTGGCCGACGACCCTTCGGAATCCACAGCTCCCTTGCAAGACATGCAACAGGTGGTCCTCGTCAGCGGGCCTCAGGGCGAGCGGCTGGCCGTGCCGCTCGCCGCAGTGGCTCGGTTGGAGGAGTTCCCTCTGACACGGGTCGAGTGGACCGGGAAACGACCGGTCATTCAATATCGTGATCAGATCTTGCCATTGGTGGATGTGATGGGGCTGCTGAGTCGACTGCGTCCCACCGAGCCCGGCGAATTGTCGTCGCTGCAAGTCGTGGTCTGCACCGACGGGACGAACCGCGTGGGACTGGTGGTCGGGCGGATCCTGGACATCGTGACCGATCCGCTGCTCGTGCGCGCCAGTTCCGCCCGTGAGCACATTCTGTTCACGGCTGTCGTGCAGCGTCAGGTGACCGAAGTCCTTGATGTCCACTCACTGATTGCCGCTTCCGAAGCGGAGTTACTGGTCATGCTGGGAGGGAAAGCATGATCGCGACTGTGGTCCAATTCTGTACGTTTACGCTCGACGGACTGTGGTTCGGGATCGCGGTCGATCGTGTGCAGGAGGTCGTGAGGCATCTGCCACATACCCGCGTGCCGCTGGCTCCGCCGGTCGTGCGCGGCTTGATGAACCTGCGCGGCCAGATCGTGACGGCCATCGATCTGCGCCGTCGACTGGAGTTCCCGGATCGAGACGCCGGAGTCCTCCCGATGAACGTCGTGATCCGCACGGAGGACGGCCTGGTCAGCCTGTTGGTGGACCAGATCGGGGATGTCGTCGTCCTGGAAGCGGAGACCCGCGATGCTCCCCCGCCGACCTTGAAGGGTGCCGCTCGCGAATTGATTCGCGGAGCGTATCAGTTGCCCCACCGATTGCTGCTGGACCTCGACCTGGACCGGGCCCTGATCCTGGAGAAGTAGGCCGGGCATTCCTGCCCGTCCCTGTTCACACACCACGCAGACCACACCGAGATCACCGAGACGGGCCCGAGTGCCCATTCGACAGAAAGACCGCATCATGTTCACGAACCTCCTCAAACGCATCACGATCAGCCACAAGCTGGCGATCATCAGCCTGGCGTTTTCACTGCCGATCGCGGTGCTGCTGTACTCCTGCGTCAGCACGATCAACGCCAATATCCAGTTCGCGTCGCAGGAGGAAAAAGGCAATCAGTACCAGCGGCCGCTGGTGCAACTGCTCGATCACTTGGGGCGGCATCAACTGTTGGCGATGCGCCAGAAGGGCGGACAAACGGACCTCGACTCGCAATTGCAAAGCGCGTCGAACGACATTGACAAGGCCTTCGCGGCACTGGAGGCGACTGACCGCAAGATCGGCGTGGACCTGCAATTTACCGACGATGGACTCGCCAAGCGAAAGCGCGAGAGCGCCATGGTCTCCAAGGTGAAGAGCAAATGGGACGAATTGCGCCGCGCGAAAACTACGGTCGAAGAGAGCGACTCCCGGCATGTGGAGATCATCACCGACATCCGCACCATGATCACGCATGCAGGCGACACCTCGAATCTGATCCTCGACCCCGATCTCGACAGCTACTACCTGATGGACAGCACACTCCTGGCATTGCCACAAACCCAGAACCGCCTGACAGAAATCCTCAGCACTGGGTATCGGTCCTTGAGTGAATTGAAGATGGGGGAGACCACGCGGCCACAGCGACACCAGTTCGGCATCGGGGCCAGCATGCTCCAGGAAAGCGACATGAGTCGCGTCCTGGCCAGCACCAACACGTCACTGACGGAAGACCCGAATTTTTACGGCGTGAGCAGCACGCTGAAACCGACCCTGGAGCCGTTGCTCCAGCGGTATCAGACTGACACCGAAAAGTTCATCACAGTGCTGGAGACCCTGGCTGCGTCCGACAAGACGGACATGAAACCTGATGAATTCATGGCGGTGGGCCTGCGGGCGCGGGAGGCCAGTTTTGCGCTGTGGGAGCCGTCCGTCAGCGAACTCGACAAGTTGCTGGCGATCCGGATCGCGAAACACTCTAGCGATCGCCTGTGGGTCTTCGGACAGACGGCGTTGGCCTTGCTGGCCTCGCTCGTGCTGGTGTACTTCGTGGCCCGCAACATCACCACTCCGATCCATCATTGCATGACGGGTCTGCAATCGCTGGCGGCCCGCGACCTGACGACGCAACTGCCTACGACCTGGAATGGCGAAATGGGTCGCATGGCGCTGGCGGTGAATCAGGCGGTCGGCGGCGTGCGCGAGGCCATCGACGGCATGCGCAGCAATGCCGGAATCCTGACGAATGCTTCCGAAGAGATGACCTCAGCCAGTCACATCATGAGCGCGAATGCCGAGGAAACCGCTGTCCAGTCCAACATCGTGGCCGCAGCCGCTGAGCAGGTGTCGCGCAGCGTGCAGACGGTCGCGAGTGCCTCCGAAGAGATGGCCACCAGCGTTCGCGAGGTCGCCCGCCAGGCCCACCAAGCGGCCCGCGTCGCCACCGATGGCGTGCAGATGGCCGTGACCGCCAACGCCAGCGTCATCAAGCTTGGCGAGGGGAGCAAGAACATCGGCAACGTGGTCAAGGTCATCACCTCAATCGCCGAGCAGACCAATCTGCTGGCCCTCAACGCGACGATCGAAGCGGCTCGTGCCGGTGAGGTCGGCAAGGGCTTCGCCGTCGTCGCCAACGAAGTCAAGGAACTCGCCAAGCAAACCTCGCAGGCCACCGACGAGATCAGCCAGCGGATCGAGACGATTCAAAACGACATCAACGCCACCGTGAAAACGATCGACGAGGTCAGCAGCGTCATCAAGCAGATGAGCAACATCCAGACCGCAATCGCGGGCGCGGTCGAACAACAAACCGTGGTCACGCAGGAGATCGGACGCAACCTGACCGAGGCGGCACGCGGCACCTCCGAGATCGCCCGCAACATCGCGGGCGTCGCCGAAGCCGCCCGCAACACCTCCCAGGGCGCTCACAAGACCGAACGCACCTCGAGCGACCTGGCCCGCGCAGCCAAGCAACTCAGCGAACTGGTGGGGCACTTTAAGTGTGAATGATGCAGGAGTCGATCGTGTGACGGAACCAGTAACCCGACGCGTCAGCGAGGGCGTACGTCTCTCGATGTCATCCGAGAGATAGGCCCCCGAAGAGGCCACGGCCACTTATCCCGATGCCGGACGTTTCCGGGCAGAACTCCTCGCTGCGCTCGGCCCTCGCTGACGCGTCGGGTTACTGAGCATGATACCGCCCATGGGCGACTCGCCTTCGTTCCCGATTTCCAACGCCCCGCGTCCTTTCCAGCGGTCCGTTCGGTCCCTAACATAAGCGGCTCTCCATCCGTGTGACCATGCCCAAAGGCTGCCATGAGTTCTGAAAACGACGCCGCTGTTTCTGCCGAAGATCTGCGTGAGCGCGAGGCCCAGGCCATTCGCGGACTGGCGAATGCCTACGCCCGCATGAAAGAGGAGATCGGCAAAGTCATCATCGGACAGAATGATGTCGTCGACCAACTGCTGCTGGC
>JAYTFV010000016.1:0-9244 GCA_043734065.1 Planctomycetota bacterium | reverse complement strand
GGGATCGTTTGTGGCAGTGGGGGGCGGGGGGTGTGCTGCTGGGGACCGCCTTTGTCATCAAGCAACATGGAGTGATGTTCATCGGCTTCGGAGCGGGGGTCATCGCCTTGACCGCTGGCATTGTACGGCCCGTTGCGTGGCGGCCACTGCTGCGACGATCGACCGCTTATCTAGCGGGATCTGTGCTGCCCTTTGCCGCGATCTGCCTGTGGATGGTGTGGGCCGGGGTCTTCTCCCGGTTCTGGTTTTGGACATTCACATACTCGCCGCACTACATCTCCCAAGTCACTTGGAGTCAGGGAGCCGCTCTCCTCGATCACCAACTCAGCGCCATGGGAGGCGGGCTGCTGGGGCTGTGGCTATTGGCGTTGATGGGGGCTGCGAGGGTTCTCCTGGACCCGGTGCTGAGGAGTCGCTGGATCGTGTGGGTGATGTGGCTGCTGGCGTCCTGTGCCGCCGTCTGTCCGGGATTCTATTTCCGTGGGCATTACTTTTTGTACATCCTGCCGGTGAGTGGCCTGTTGGTGGGAGCGGCGATCTCCGGGATGACTCAACGTGTGGATCAGACTCGAGCCAGCCAGGGCGGAATCTGGGCGCTGATCGCATGCGCGTTCTGTGTGGCGATCTATCGGCAGTATGACATCCTGATTCGCTGGTCCGATGAGGCCGTGTCGAGAAGCATCTACGGCGACAATCCATTCCCGGAAGCCCGCCAGATTGCCGCCTACATTCAACGCCACACCAGTCCCGAGGACACGATCGCCGTCATCGGTTCTGAACCCGAAATCTATTTCTATGCCCATCGTCGCTCGGCCACCGGTCACATCTATACCTATGCGCTGATGGAGACACACCCGTTTGCCCGAGAGATGCAGCGGGAAATGATCCAGCAAATCGAAGCCGACCGGCCCCGGTTCATCGTCTACGTCAACGTCAGGAAATCCTGGTTGGCACGTCGGGAGTCGTTTCCCGATTTGCAAGATTGGTCTGGCACGTATACCGCACAGCACTACGAGTTGGCGGGCCTCGTCCAGATTTCTGCCACAGGCACGGAGTCCCTGTGGGATGCGGATGTCTCAGGTCGCACGCTCCCCAGTCCCGATGGTTCGTGGGTGAGCGTCTATCGCCGCAAGCCGAACTGAGGTCTGCTAAATCATCGGAGTCACAGCCTGGCCTGATGAAGCGGGTGGACACTGGGGAAATTGCGATGAGGGGCAATCACGGAGTCAGAGGTGCTCACGGCGAGCCGGATGGCGTCAGCCTCCGGACTCTGCCGCCCGACGCCGTAGTCCGGGGGCTGACGCCGCCCGGCTCGCCTGCGTTTGAGCGGGGGGCGAGCTGACCCGACCAGCGTGGTCCCTGACGCGAACAAACTCGACAGCCCTGAAAACACCGTTTCACCAGGCCAGTCACAGCCTCCCCACCCCGATTGTCGCCTGGCCCAACGGCTCATCGTCGACAGGGCGAGACGACCACAGGCTCGCCCAGTTCAAGTGTAACGGTTGCTCGTCCTGTTCCGATCAGCGCGATCGCAGTATCTCGTTGCGGAAACGCGACACGCGGGCAGTTGTCCGGGATCCGAACCTCCAATTCCCGTTTCGCCACTTGCCTGGGACCGATTCCTGACACAAGTTTGGGGGTTCACTGCGAGGAATCGGGGGAGTGGCGGTTGTTCCGCAGCCCGTCTTCGAAGCAGGGGACATCGAGACCCCCTCATGTCCGCAGTGCTTTCCACGCCGTCACAGTCGACCTCCCCGGAACAGATGCGGGAGCATCGACGGTTCCTCATGATGCTGTTTTTCGTCGGACTGGCAGCCGTGCATGCGGTGTGGGCGGCGAGCTGGTTGGTGGACGATTTCCGAGGTGCGAAGGACATCTACTCCGGATTCCGGATGCTCGGTTCGCCGAACGTGGGACTCACGCAAACTCTGGTGCATGTGGATTTCGCGGTGTTTCTGGTCGGGATCATCTGGCTGGTGAACTACCGCTGGACTTACCAGCGTCCGGCGGTCATCGAGCAGGACAGTGTGGCCTGGACACCGGGGCATGTGGTCGGGTTGGTCAGTGTCCTGGCACTGGGGGCGGGGCTACTGCTGTGGAATCTGGGTGGTCCGGTGATGTGGCAGGACGAGGCCCAGTCGGCGCTGATTTCACGGACCGTGATCGAGACGGGCCTGCCGCGCGGGACCGATGGCCTCAACTACTTCTCTCAGGAATTCGGCGCGGAATACGCGGATGGCTACCTGTGGCGCTGGCACACGTGGTTGCCGTTCTATTTGGTGGCAGGGAGCTATGAGCTGCTGGGCGACAATACGTTTGCCAGTCGATTCCCCGGAGTGCTACTGGGCTGGATCTCGATCTGCCTGACCTATCAATTGGGAGTGGAGCTGTGGCGGGATCGGCGATCGGCACTGTTCGGAGCAGGCGTGCTGACGATCTGTGTCGGATTCTTGCTGCTCTCGCGGCAATGCCGGTACTACAGCGCCCTCATGTGTTTCACGCTGATGAGCGTGATGGGCTACTGGAGGTTGATGCAGTCCCAGCGCGGCGGCTACTGGCTGCTGATCTCCGGGATGACGATGCTGTTCCACTCGCACTATGTCTATACGGGGATTTGCGGAGCGGCGTTCATCGCCCATGCGGCGCTGTTTTTCCGGCAACGGATGAAGCCACTGCTGATCGCGGCGGCGTGGGTTGTCGTGCTGGCGCTCCCCTGGGTGATCTGGTTCTTGCAGATGAAGTACGGGTCACGCTATGGGGGACGCACCTTCCAACCGGATTTGTGGATTTCAGACTTCTTGCGATTTGTGAACCATGTGGCCCTGCAGTATATCCCCTGGATGCTATGGCCCATTCCGGTTCTGCTGGTCCAATTTCGGGCGAAGCTCTCCCTCCCCAGAACGGAAAAACCCCGACCAGAAGTGGGGGTGCTGTTCGCGATGCTGATCGCAGCCCACCTGCTGCTGCTGTCGCCCATCGTGCCGGTGGCGTTCTTCCGGTACATCGCTCCGCTCGCTCCATTCACGGCGCTGCTGGTCGGACGCTGGATCGCCGATGCCTCTCGCATTCACAAGGCCCTGGCCGCGTGGATGGTGGCGGTGATCGTTCTCAGTTGGCCCTGCGCGGATTTTATCCACGAGCAGGTGGTCCCGATCCAGGACGCCGGGGGAGCGATCGTCAAGTACCTCAAGACGCACTCTCAACCGGAGGATGTCATCCTCTCCAACATTGGGGATATGCCGTTGAAGTATTATCTTCCCAACCGCGTGGTCGGGGGTCTGGCGGGGGAGAACCTGGAGGAGTTCACGGCTCCCGAATGGGTCATCCTGCGCAAGCATGCGTACTATATCCCTCGGAAGCTGAATGCCAAGATTGAGGAGTTGGCCCACAGTGATCAGTACGAACCGATTGTGATCCCAGTGCCAGACACTCCGTTTGAATACCGCGAGGATCCGTGCGGTCACTTGTTTTCCACCGACTGGAACGAACCACTGGTGGTCATCTACCGGCGACGCTCGACGCCCGTGAAAGTCACGCAGCGGTGAGTTCGACGTGGCTGCGTTCGCCAGAACGCGGGACGCCCGCCCACAACGGCCACACGCAGCCTGCCCGCACTCGGGCGAGTGCAGCTACTCCGGAAGCCAGTGGGCATCGAGTGACTTCCGCAGTGCCGCCACATGATCCGGTTCCGACTCCGCCAAGTTTCGCAACTCGTCCGGGTCATCGTGGAGGTTGTACAGCTCGGTCACTCCATCGGGCACTCGTGCGGTGTGCGGGACGATCAGCTTCCAATCCCCGTTGACGACCCAGCGGTAACGCAGGCTCGCTGCGGGTCGTGCGATGTCGAACACGTCATGTTCGTAGATCTCCCCGAAGATGCTGGACCGCGCGGCGACTTGTTTCTCATCGAGCAGGTTCACTCCCGGCAGCGACTGGAGCAGGCCCTTGTCGTCGACGCCGACAGCCGAGAGGATTGTCGGGAACAGGTCAATCGAACTCGCGAGATGCCTCTCATCACGATGCGGGGCGACGTGTCCCGGCCAGCGGATCATGATCGGCGTGCGCACGCCGCCGTCGTACTGTGAGCGCTTGCCGCGCTCTCCGCCCGACGCCCCGCCCTCTGAGGTCTCTGACTGCACCCACCCATTATCAGTCACGTAGACCACGATCGTCTGGCGAGTCAGGTCTCGCTGTTCTAACACTCCCAGCAACTCGCCCACCGTCTCGTCGAACCATTCGCACATCGCCCAATACTTCGCCTCGGGGAGATGCGGCGTCTTCGCCGTGTACTTGTCGAGCAGCCGCTGCGGCGGGTTGTGAGGCGTGTGCGGCAGCATCGGGGCGTACCACACGAAGAACGGCTTCTGGTCCTTCACCGCCGAATCAATGAACTCCTCGATCGGCTTCAGCCCCTGCCGACCGATCTCCAGTCCCTGGTCCCCGTGGCGGCCCCCTTTTCCGGTCTCGCCGTGCGACATGCCGCTGGTGAACCCGCCGTCCGAGTAGCTCCGTTCCCACCACTTGCCGGTCTGAAGCGAGACGTACCCCTGGTGGGCATGCAGCGCTGACGGGAGCTTCGGGAACTCGTCCAGGTTCTGGCTGTACCGCGTTCGCAATTGGATGTACTCCAGGGTCTGCAGGGCCTGAGCCTTCGGCAGCTTCGCCAAGCCCCCCGTCAGTGACGGATCATTCCCCGTGATGCGATGCCGGTGCGGGTACTGCCCGGTGAGAATCGACGCCAGCGAGGGACGGCACAAGCTGTCGGGGACGTAACCGCGTGTGAAGACCAGCGACTCGCTGGCGAGTTGGTCGAGATGCGGCGTCCGAATGTGCGGATGCCCCATGCACGAATAGTCCCTCCATCCCTGGTCATCCGAGATGATCAGGACCACGTGGGGCGGTGCGTCCGCGCGAAGCGTACTCACCAGACACAGCAGTATCACGATCAACAACGACCGGCGAGTCATGATGAGGAAGGGCACCCGGGGAGGCAGATGTTCAGCGCGACAGCACCACAGTATTCCACAGCGCAGGTTGCGCCCGCAACCCGCCCGCCCTCGTCGAGCGGCCCGTGATCACGGCCCACTTCCCCTGGTCGCTCGCATTACCGCATCTTGTATTTCTGCTTCGAGAAGTCGTTGTCGCTCAATTGGGTGTTGATTTGGAGATCGGTGAACGAGTAGTGCTCTAGCAGGCTCTCCTCGTTTTCTGCGGCGGGGGCCTGGCCTTCGATCCAGGTGTAGTTCCGAACGCAGACGGGAATCGACAGCTCCTTGTCGATCAGAATCAGCGACTTGTAATAGTGGGGATTGATGGTCGGGTTGTCGTAGACGAGCGTGGTCAGGAAGCACGGGCGGTTGTCGAACGACTCGCCATCCCGCATTTCGCTGGTCACTCCGGTGGCGAGTTTCAGGTTGGACTCGTGATAGTTCAGGATGATTTTCGTTAGCTCCAGGATCCCCGCACAGGTGGCCGGGTAGCGGGACTCGGCCAGAATGCGCGCATCATCGGGGACCATGGCAATGGTGCCCGTGAGCCGTCCCGCCACACCACCCGGTTGGACAAGAACCTTGTCGTCGTTCTGTCCCTGGGTGAAGATCAACTGGCGTCCCCGGTCGCCTTCGGTCCACTTCATATAGAGGCTGAACGGTGCATGGCGGACCTTGAGATTCATGGCCTGCGGGTCGAGAAGTTCCCCGTTGATCCGTTCCTGCCGCCGGAAGTGTGCCGAGTAGTCGGAAGTTTTTTCCAGAAGTTCCTGGCCCTGCTGCAGACGATATTGGCTGGCCTGGAGTGCCCAGCGACCGGTCAGGACGGTTCCCTCGGGTGACTTGATTTCCTCCACGGTGGGACTCTTGAGTTCCTCCAGGGTGGGACTGGCGGGCGAGGTGCTGGGAGTCGTCACGACCGACGCCGATCCCGCAGGTTCGTGTTGTTTCCCGGGGGTCTGGCTTTCCAAGGGGGTGGCGGGAAGCTTCGGCTTCGGAATCTCGATCGAGACCGCCAGCAACGGAGTCTGACGACGCGTCGCAGCGATCGGATCGCCGCCACAGGCCTCCGGGTCGGTGTTCCAGTGATAGAACCCGAACGTGAACAACACGATCAGTATGGCGAAGGTGTTGCGGCGGTTTTCGCCGGTGAGTAGATACCGATGCAGGGACCGCAGCATTAGCTGATACCACCAGGACGGAAGACGGAGTGCAGGAGGGGCACACGATTCAGCATCGGTCGATCTCCCTCACGAATCGTAAGGTTCCTCTCGGCCATCCTGCGTTCCTTGCCGGTGGCCCTTCAGCGCACTTCGTCAGCCTTTTCGAACGTGGTGCGACCGCTTTGGCTGTGGCATTCGGAAGGGTTCCGCGCCCTTTCCCATTGCATTCGATCGTTACCTGAGGCGACTCACAGGACGATCCACCGGATTTGCCGGTCCCGACAGGACGTTCTGGCGCATCGTTCGTCTTGCGATCCGCACATCCGGAAAAGTCCACGAAGACGCACTCTTCAGATCAAGTCGAACAATCTCGACAACCGATTGTGAAGGTAGTGACTGACTTTTCTGAGCGTGCGAGGATCGCATGAGGAGAGTTGGCTCGCGGTGAGGACCACTCGCCGCGACGAATTGCCAAGGAGTGTGTGATGCGAAAGTATCTGTGGGCATTGGCTCTGTGTGCAGCGGCGGGAATGGCCGTTCCCAGCTGGGCGCAGGAGCGCTCGAAGTCACTGTTTGGCCTGGGCCGTTCGTCCAAGTCAACGGCCACTCCGGCCGTGAAGCCCGCCAAGCCCTCTAAGCTCAAGAACTATGGAGAGCTGTTTGGCAACGAGGCACAATCCACGCCCCCGCAGGGAGCCGATGCGCCCTCGCCCGAGGCCGTCCAGAAAATGCTGGCCGAGGCAGACGGTATTTCGTCGTCGTCCGCGGGGTCGGACTCCGTTGTCCGCCAGGACTTGAGTGCGACCAAGGGTCCAGTTCCCACGAAAACCCTGGCAGCCAAAAAGGCTCCCGTGATCGCGAAGAACTCGCTGCTCGATGAGTACGACGAACTCGACAAACTGGATGAGGCCGAGGAAGCTGCCGAGGATGCAGAACTGGCCAGCGAGAAGCCGAAGGCTGCGTCGCCGAAACCCGCTGAGGTTCACCGCCCCGCACCTCCGTCCGAGTCCGAAAGCCGTGTCGTGGTTCGCCCACCCGTGAAGGCCAAGCCGCCTCTCAGGACCGCTTCCGCAGACAAGCCCGCTTGGGCCTCCGAAGTGAGCGAAGAAGATTTCGTCGCCACAGATACTCCGTCTGCACCGATCAAGAAGCCCGCTCCGCCGGTGAAACCCGTCGACACCGAGGCCCCTCAGTCGGCCCAGACGGAAGCATCGGCCCGGACGGAATCTACCGTGACGGCACGACCGACACCCAAGACTGTCCGGACAGCCACTCCTACTCCCGCCGTTGCCCGCCAGACACCCAAGCCTCCGGCGGCTCGGACTCCCACCACCACCCGGATTCCAACGACCAAGCCCGCGGTCGCGAAGGCCACCAATTCTCGCCTGAACACCCCGATCAACGTCGTGGCGGACACCGAAGAGTTCACGGCCACGGAAGAGATCACTCCGGCTTCCGCTTCCATTCCGGTCGCCACCCCTACTCGGGGTGCAGCTCAGCCCAAGAGCCGGGTCACCATCTCTCGCTCCACGCCGCGCTCCACCGAGAAGCCGGTCGCTGCGGCTGCCGACCCTGCGGACCTCGCTGCGGCATACTCGACCCCGACCTCGAAGTCCTCGACCCTCTTGAGCCAATCGCCGTCCGTCACGGTCGAATGGCGCTCGACCGGGGCTGTCACTGTGGGTCAGGAGTCGACCTGTGATCTGATTGTGAAGAACTCCGGATCGGCCAATGCCCGGGACGTGGAAGTCCATGCTCAATTCCCGGCCAACGTGCGGCTCGTCAGTGCGAAACCCGAGCCCGCGTCGAACTCGAACCTCATCTGGGAATTCGCCGAGATCGCTCCCGGTGAAGAGAAGATCGTGCATGTGAACTTCGTTCCGGTCGAACGAGGTGAAGTGGCCGCCAGTGCCGACGTGCGATTCACCGGAGCCGCCTCGACCAGCATCGCCGTCACCGAGCCATTACTGGCCATCAAGCTGGAAGGTTCCACCGAAGTCATGGTCGGCGAGAATGCCTCGCAAACCCTGATGATCAGCAACCCCGGCACCGGCACGGCGGCCAACGTCAAAGTCGAAGCGATCATCCCTGCCGGTCTGGAGCATGCTCGCGGCGAGCGGCTCTCGATGGACCTCGGCAATCTCGCTCCCGGCGAAAACCGTCCCATCCGACTGGCTCTCACCGCCGTCGGTGGGGGTCGTCAAGTCATCGAAGTCCACGCCACAGCGGACAACGGGCTGGTCCAGTCCGCCGCCTCGGAAGTGACGGTCATCGCTCCCAGCCTGGCCGCCACGATCGAAGGCCCCAGCCTGCGATACCTCGGACGCCATGCCACCTATACCCTGCACGTCTCGAACGATGGTGCGGCTGCGACAGACAATGTGCGTGTGATGCACAAGATTCCGGACGGCTTCGAGTTCGTCTCGGCGGAACGCGGGGCACAGTACGATCCGCAGAATCGAATGCTGAACTGGTTCGTGGGCCGACTTGACCGAGGTGCCGATGCCCAGGTCTCGGTGGTTCTGAATGCCAAGTCGATCGGTGAGTTCACTCACTTCGTGCGGGCCACCTCGGAGCATGGGGCGATCAGTGACACGGAAGTCACCACCCGTGTCGAAGGGGCCGCCTCGCTGGTGGTCGATGTCACGGACCTCGACGATCCAGTCGAAGTCGGAGTGGAGACGGCCTACGAGATCAAGATCAAGAACGAAGGCACCGCCCCCGCGCAGAACGTCGCCCTGACCTGCGAACTCCCGGCGGGCATGGAATTCCTGACCGCCAGCGGATCATCGAGCTTCGCCAACGACAGCGACCTGGTCGTGTTCAAACCGGTCGCGGAAGTCCCCGCCGGGAAGTCACTGACCTACCTGGTCAAGGTCAAGGGCACCCTCTCCGGCAACATGCGATTCCGCACCAAGGTCTCCAGCAATTCGCTGGCCGAGCCGCTGGCCTCCGAAGAAATGACCAAGATTTACGGCGAGTGAGTTTTGGCAGTGGGATAGGCTTCCAGCCTGTCAGTGCGACATCACCACTCGGAAATACCCAACCACACCGCACATTTTCGTGCGGTGTGTTTTTTTGTCACTCAGCCAA
>JAYTFV010000015.1:0-4181 GCA_043734065.1 Planctomycetota bacterium | reverse complement strand
CCCAACCCCCGACACTCTCCTCCGGCGTCGTCGGCAACCCCGTCAGATCAAACGTCACCCTCCGCCGTAGCGTCTCCGGGTCCGCCTCCCCCACCGGTTCCAACTGCTTCTCACGCAACTTCGCGAGGATGAACTTGTCGATCGGATTCCGCGACCACTCATCGTTCTCCAGCACCGGAACAGCGAGTCGCACGACCGGCTTGTAGGCCCAGTAGTCACGGTCCGTTTCGGTGAGCGGCGGCTCGACAAGTGGATCGGGAGATGGGTCATCGGCAAAGGAAGTTGCGGACGCGAACACGAGCACAACCAGACAGCAAAGTACTCCAACGGGGTTTCGCCCCTTAGCCCAGAGTTGCTCGGGTCGCAAGCTACCCTGGGAAAGGCGAGGCTTGGTCATCCAACCCCGAAGGGGTTGCGTCAGAGCCTCACTCGACACACGACATTGGCTCGTGCCTCCATCGAGTTCCACTGGAGACTCACTGGTGAATTCACGATCTCGCGCACCTCTTGTTTCGCGACAAGGGCGCAACCCCGTTGGGGTTGAAATCGTATGGCACTGAAAACCCAGGGTAGCCCGCTGCGCGTGCAACCCTGGGCTATGTGACGAGACCCCGTTGGGGTCGGAAGCCTCGTGGGATAGGCTTCCAGCCTGTCGAGGATTGGTAAGACAGACAGGCTGGAAGCCTATCCCAGGACCGCTTGGCTGACGGCTGACCGCTGATCGCTGATGGCTCTCCTCCCTCACGCCAGGATCTCCGTCACGACATGTCCCTCGACATCGGTCAACCGCTGATCGCGTCCGTTATGGAAGTAGGTCAACTGCGTGTGGTCCATCCCCAGCAGATGCAGAATCGTCGCATGCAGGTCATGCACATGCACCGGCTTCTCGACCGCGCGCAGGCCGACCTCATCGGTGGCTCCGTGGACCATGCCGGGCTTCACGCCACCGCCCGCCATCCAGACGGTGTAGCCCCACGGGTTGTGGTCGCGGCCTTTGCCCTGTTCGCTCATTGGCATCCGCCCAAACTCGCCGCCCCAGATGACCAGCGTCTCGTCCAGCAGCCCGCGTTGCTTCAAGTCCGCCAGCAACCCCGCCACCGGCTTGTCGGTGGATTTGCATAGCCGCGTATGGTTCTTGAGAACATCGTCATGGGCGTCCCAACCGTTCGTGTCGCCAGAGTAGAGCTGGACGAACCGCACCCCTCGCTCAATCATGCGGCGGGCGAGCAGGCACCGCGTGCCGAACTCGGCGGTCGCCTGCTCGTCGATCCCGTATAACTGGCGCGTCGCAGCCGTCTCCTGCGCGAGGTCGACCACCTCGGGAGCGGCCTGCTGCATGCGGAAGGCGAGTTCGTACGACTCGATCCGCGCGGAGAGCTCATGATCGAACCCGCGAGCTGCGAGGTGTTCGCGGTTCCTCTGATTGACGAAGTCGAGCAGTTGCCGCTGCCTCTCCTCCGACATATCTGCCGGTCGGTCGAGGTGCAGGATCGGCGTGGCCCCCGACCGCACGGTGGTCCCCTGGTACGTCGCGGGCAGATACCCGCTGCCCCATGCGGGCGGGCCGCCCTTGATCCCCGCTCCCTGGTCGAGCATCACCACGAACGACGGCAGATTGCGGTTCTCGCTCCCCAGCCCATATGACACCCAACTCCCCAGGCTCGGCCTGCCAGTGAGGATGCTTCCGGTGTTCATCTGATACACCGACTGCGGGTGGTTCACGCTGTCGCCATGACAACTGCGAAGGATGCAGAGGTTGTCGACCTGCGAGGCGATGTGTGGCAGAAAGTCACTGACCTCGATCCCCGCTTCGCCATGCTTCTGAAACGGCATGACCGGAGCCAGCAGCGGGTTGGTCGCGACCTTACGACGGGTCTTGACCTCGCCAAAGCTCTCGGGCAACGGCTGCCCGGCGTACTGGGTGAGGGCCGGTTTGGGGTCGAACAGATCGACATGACTCGGCCCGCCGTGCATGAACAGGTAGATGACCTGCTTGGCCTTGGCGGCAAAATGCGGTCGAGGCAAACCGTCCCCGGCCAGTCCCTCACTCGTCAGCATCCCCGCACAAGCCACCGCCCCGAACCCGCCCCCGCACTGGGCGAGGAACCGCCGACGAGTGGCGTCGCGATCGAAGTCAGCGGAAGGGAACTGCAAGGCGGGCTCCAAGTCGAGCGGCACCGGGGGCAAGTGGCGATGATCGATGCTACCCGGAGCGGCCACATCGGGCAATCTGATCCCCCCGTCGCAGAAGTCGTAAGACTTCTGCCGACTGGCGGGTTTGGAGTACGATGTCGGCAGAATTCTGACGAATTCTGCTACTCATCAACACACGTCGAGCCTCCTCTATGAGTCGTCATTCCGATCTGCAACGTGTCCTCGACCTCGGCATCGTGGCCATCATCCGCGCTCCGAGTGGGGAACAGTTGGTGCAGGTGGCTGAGGCGCTGTACGCGGGCGGGGTCGATGTGATCGAGATCACGTTCACGGTCCCGCGTGCGATCGACATCCTGGCGGAGGTCAGCCGCAAGCTCGGCAACAAGATTCTGCTGGGGGCCGGGACGGTCCTCGACTCCGAAACCGCGCGGGCGGCGATGCTGGCCGGGGCGGAGTTCATCGTGACTCCGGCAGTGCGGCCGCAGGTGATCGAGATCTGCCACCGCTATGACAAGGTGGTGATGAGCGGGGCCTTCACGCCGACCGAGGTGCTGCATGCCTGGGAATGCGGGTCGGATGTCGTGAAGGTCTTCCCAGCCGAGATCGGCGGGCCGACGCACCTCAAGGCTCTCGCCGGTCCGTTCCCGCAGATTCGGCTGCTCCCCACCGGCGGCGTGAACCTCAATACGCTGTCGGACTTCGTCAAGGCGGGGGCGTGTGCCGTCGGCCTCGGCAGCTCGCTCGTCACCAAGGAGCACCTCGCCAATCGCGACTTCGCTGGCATTCAAAAACTGGCTGAGGCGTACGTGGCCAAGGTCCAAGAGGTGCGGGGGAAGTGACCCCGTGGGATAGGCTTCCAGACTGTCATGTTCCGGGAAAGACCGTTTGGAATTCCACAGAGGCGATGAAGTCGAGTTGTCCACAGATTTCGCAGATTGACACAGATTCTGGAAGGAGGGAGCCGCTGTTCTCAGCTCTTCCGAATCTGTGAAATCTGTGGATCAATCAATTCAGAGTGGCCCAGTTCACGGGTTGTCTGGTTCGACACATTTTCTGCCAGGTTCCCCCTTCACCGTGGAATCTTCCAGCATCAGAACGGCAGGCTGGAAGCCTATCCCACGCATCAGCAGTCCGCGTTCCATTCATTGAGTCGCCAATTCCACAGGCCCACCCTATGTCCCTCCCCCGCATGTACCGCATCCGCCAGTCGTTCGACACTCCCCGCCTCGGTGATGTCGCTCAGGCCGTGCGCGAGCAGATGACCTCGCTGAATCTCGGGGGCCGCATCCAGCCCGGCCAGACCGTGGCCATCACCGTCGGCAGTCGGGGCGTGGCCAATGTGGCCCTCATCACGCGCGAGATCGTGCAGCACTTCCTCTCTCAGGGAGCCAAGCCGTTCGTCGTCCCCGCGATGGGGAGTCATGGCGGAGCGACTGCGGCGGGACAACGGGCCGTGATCGAGGGATTTGGTGTGACGGAGGAATTCATCGGCTGTCCCATTCGGGCGTCGATGGAGACGGTGATCGTCGACAAGACGCCGCAGGGCATCCCAGTCCACTTCGACAAGCACGCCAGCGAGGCCGATCACGTTTTCATCGCCAACCGCATTAAGCCGCACACGATGTTCGTGGGGCCGATTGAATCGGGGCTGCACAAGATGATGCTGATCGGCCTGGGGAAGCAGGCCGGGGCGGTGGTCTATCACCGGGCGATCAAATCGTTCACGTTCCTGGAGATCATCCGCGCGGTGGCCGATGTCGTAGTCCGGAAGTGTCGCGTGATCGGCGGACTGGGGATCGTCGAGAACGCCTTCGAAGAGACCTGCCTCGTGGAAGGCGTCCCCGTCGAGCAGTTCTATGAGCGCGAGTGCGCCCTGCTCGAGAAGGCCCGCGCGTGGATGCCGAGGCTCCCTCTGAATGACATCGATCTGCTGGTCATCGACGAGATCGGCAAGGAGATCAGCGGCACCGGCATGGACACCAACATCGTGGGCCGCAAGTTCAACGATCACGCGGCCACTCCCGATG
>JAYTFV010000014.1:0-3298 GCA_043734065.1 Planctomycetota bacterium | reverse complement strand
GTTGAAGTTGCCCAAAGGCGACCAGTTGGTGTCCACTGACACAAGCTTCGAAGTGCGGTATCGATGTCAGGACTATCGCATCCATGAGATGCGTCATTTAGGGGTAATATTCAATACTGAAAGTGAGAATATGAGAGGCCCGACTGACAGCGGGTATATTCTCAATCTCACATGGCACGACGTTGGCTACGAGCATGCGTTCGACGGAAATGCCGCCCCACCGTCGGTCTCTCTGAATACAAATACGGATCGTGAGTATTACTGGTACAAACACCAATCTGTGTATCGGCTGCCGAGCCAAGAGGGCTACATCCGACTTGAATATCGATTCGGAGAAAACACAGATCCGGAACTGCTTTCAACCATTCACAAAGAACTGAAATCTGCCGGTGAGCGAATTCCGGTCATCCCCGCCCGCACTGCCGAACAGGTCGCCCACCAATTGGAAGATGACGCTCGCAAATTGGAAGAGGCCGCCCAAAAATGGGATGAGCGAGCCGATGAACTGCAGGAGTTGCTCGAGCCGATATTGTCAAAGTTGGATCCCAGGGTAAAGGCGAATCCAGTAGTGATGTGGCATCGAGAGCCTTTTGTGTTAATCTGTGAGTACGATTCCCGCATGTACGAAGTGCATGCTGTGGATGAACATGGGCACATTTCTTCTGAGTCTCACCAGGACGTGGGCCCAAACTCTCATGGGTTTGTTATCAGACTGGAACCAATGCGTAGGGGGAAACCTACCTCCGTTGATCCGACTCACCCGAGACCTGCTACTGCCTTGCCTCTTCGAAGCATCACTATGCAACCCTACTGGACTCAATACACGCGTAGGTTTAGAAGTGGCGACCTACTTCTGGATATTTCGCGGGGTGTGGGTCTTTCGCGTGGTGGCCGACCCAGAGTCTCGGCTCCGAAAGCGATATCGGTTCTGAAAGAGATAGAAGAGGCATTGGAGGGATTCTGCGGCAAGGACTAACCCCGGGGCCGCGAGGTGTGAAAACTCTGTACACGATCCGTGAGGCAAAAGACTGACAGGTTTTTCATCGCCCGATGGTGTGAATGAGAACGGTGAGACCCCAGTGGCCCGCTGTCAACGGGTCAATTTCTGACCGGGCAATCGGAGTTTCCCCGTGAAAATCTGGCACGGTACGGACCGGTCGCGGAGCCTTCGTTTCCAAGGCATTTCGAGACAAGGCTGGTCGAGCGATTGAACTGCCTCAAGCGGCCCGGCGGGCGTATGAATTCAGCAGCCCGCCGAGGCGCGTGGTGCAGACGATCTCGCCGGGAATCACGGTATTGTTGGGTTCAGGCGGTTTGTCCCAACCGGGTGGGAGATGGTCGCGGGCGGAGTGCGAGCGTTCGGCGTTATACCAGTCTTGAGTCGTGCTCAGAATATGATTGAAGTGGCGTTCGCCGGTGACGATGAGCGAGTCCAGGACCTCTGACTGAATCGTCTGGATCACGCGTTCAACGTGTGCCCGCAGGTTCGGGGCACGCGGGGGCATCTTGGGGACTGTGACGCCCGCTTGACGGAACACCTCATCGAACGCGGGCGGGTACTTCATGTCGTTGTCGCGGAGGAGAAAGCCGGTTGGCGTGCGGCCCTCACCCCGAATACTCTCACCCCCGGCCCCTCTCCCAGGGGGAGAGGGGAGCAGAGTCGGCGGGGGATCGCTTCGCTCGGGAGAGGGGAGGAAGAAGTGGGCTGCAGTTGCGTGGGTCAGGAACCGCTCAGCTTGGTGCGTGACCCAAGCAGCATCAGGCTTCCGAGTCGAGGTCGAGAGCCAGAGTCGGCGTGAGCCGATGTGAATGAAGGCCAGCACGTAGAGCGTGACCAATCCCTTGGGCGTCCAGACTGGTTTCGACAGAAAATCGCACTGCACCAGCGTGGCGGCGTGAATGCGGATGAATTCGGACCATGAACCGCGCGGGCGATCGGGTGCAGGGGCGATACCGTGTTCTTTGAGGATGGCCTTTACGGTGGAACGCGAGATCGATTCGATGCCGAGCTTTCGCAGCTCGCCGAGGATGCGGGTGTAACCCCACGAGTTCTCGCGGGCCAACTTCAGGACTAGCTCACGAATATCGCTCGGGGTGCGAGGTCGACCGGTTGGCTGGGATGGTGGCTGGCTCGCCACATGAGCTGTTTCCGCGTCTCGAACCCAGCGGCGAAAGGTGGAGTAGCTCACGATGGAGATCAGGTCGCGGAGCTTGACGCCGAGGTCACGCCCGAGCTTGATGAGCCGACTCTTCTCGGCAGGCGTTGCCACGACCCGACCGGGCAACCGCGAGCGGAGAATGCGGTTCTCCTCCCTCAAAAACACCACCTGCCGGGCGAGTTCCTGCTGGGTGAGCGACGCCAGGAAGACCAGCAGCGGGTGGAGGAGATTCATCGTGGTTATGCCGCATCAGTCGGGGTCGATCAACGGACCAGCAGCGCCCGGCGGGCCAGGCTCAGCACCACCTGGGGCAGCATGTCGCGCAGGACGGAGCGGACATCCTGGGTTTCCTCCACGCGCCGACCATCGGGATGGAACAGCAACAGTTCACCCGTTTCGGCAGCCTGTGCGACGAGATCAGTGAGCGCGGCCATGTCGGTCCTTCCATCCAGCTTGCGCAAGACAAATCGCTGGATGTCGTCCAATGGCGTGTACTCGTGGAGTCGGTTCGTGACCGCCGATTCACGGGCGGCCTGAACGCGGGCCAAAGGAGCCGTTTCTGGAGTGTTGGAGACTTGGGTCGTGAATGTGGGCTGTTCGACATGCAGGTCGATCATGGAGGTCGCGAAGCATCGCAGCAGAGTCCGGGCCAGCTGCAGAGAGGCATCACTGAGGATTTCCGAATCCACGGGAACCGGGCGTCCGGCGACGAACGAGCGTGCGGTCGCAGCGAGCTCTGTGAATGGAACGCTGTGTGGCCAGACCTTTCGGAGATGGAGCATGGCCGCCTTGACCACGGGATCGCTTGTTGTGAGGACGGACCCTTTTCGTCGAAATGAGACCTGATCGTTCGAGCGAGGATCGAACTGCTCCGTTTCGGCGGCAGCGTTCGATGCGATTCGCAAGTTGATCATCCGCCGCTCATCCGCGTTGGGACTGAGGGAGGTGGATCGGTGCGTGATGAGCGTCTGACGAAACGCCCGGTTCCGGAGGAAATCCATGTACTGTTCCAGCTCGACTCGGTTGCGTGAGACACTCTGGAGCATGCCACGAACGTTCTCTGGAAAGTTGTCGAGCGACATGACTCCGAAGTCGGCCTCGCCCACATACTGCAACTCTTTCTGAGCGAGGCGTTCTGC
>JAYTFV010000013.1:0-2745 GCA_043734065.1 Planctomycetota bacterium | reverse complement strand
CTTACTCTCCAAGAACACGGCCTCGGCGGCAAACGCCACATGGGCTGCGGCGTGTTTACGCCGGTGAGGAGCTAATCATGGACAAACTGCTGGCCAAGTCTCCGAAGGCACGCAATGACGGCACCTTGAAAGAGGTGACGCTTCTGGAGCATACGCGTGATGTGGTTGAAGCAGCGAAGACGTTGTTCGGAATCGAGCATCCGACACGATTGGGCAAGCGTTGGTTGGAGTTCTTCAAGATTCCGGATAAATGGGCCGCATTCCGGCGGAACTTGATCGCTGGCTGTGCCTTGCATGACTGGGGGAAGGCGAATGACACGTTCCAGAATGCGCTCATACAGAAGTGCGAACAGGCCATTCGGCATGAACATCTCAGCGCATTGCTTATGGCATTGCCAGAAGTTCAACAATGGCTCGTCTCCGGTGGGTTCGATCTGCCCCTCGTTCTCTCAGCGGTATTGACGCACCACTTGAAAGCGAGCGACAAAAAGGATGGATTCGCGACTCAAACTGGAGGTACGGTCTTCCGACTGGTTGATTTCGGGGGCGGGTTTCAGGAACTACTGAAGTACACCTCCGAAACTCTCGGATTGCCGCCTCTTGATGTCTCGCTGTTTCCGACTCGTTGGGAATTCGGCAAACCACCCACGGATGTCCGCGCCCATCGCACCCAAATCCAGGATCAGATCCTTGAGCCGTTTCGAAAAGCGATCAAGCAGGACAACACGCGTCGTCGGCTGTTGATGGCGGTTCGATCCGCTCTCATCGCGTCCGACTCGGCAGGTTCCGGCCTCGTTCGTGAAAATCACACGGTTGCCGAATGGATAAGTTCCAACGTCACCAATCGGAACTCGCTGACACAGGAAGAAGTCCGTCGTGACATCATCGACAAGCGTGTCAATCAGATGCAGGTTACAGGAAAATGGAAAGACTTGGGCGATGGTCGAGGGGGTTTCACGGACTTCCAATTGGCGTGCGACACACTCGCTGATCGGGCACTCTTGCTGGCTCCATGTGGCAGCGGCAAGACGCTCGCCGCTTGGCGTTGGATTGCTGCCCGATTGAAAGAGAGACCCGCCGGTCATGCCTTATTTCTCTATCCCACTCGGGCCACTGCGCGTGAGGGGTTCAAGGATTACGTCTCTTGGGCCCCTGAAGCCGACGCAGCGTTGATGCACGGGACCAGCGGCTTTGATCTCGACGGGATGTTCGAGAATCCGAGCGAGGGCGACGATCGCGGTGGCCGAAATTATGTGGCGGAGCGGCGGCTGTTCTCGCTGGGTTACTGGTCCAAGAGGGCATTCTCGGCCACGGTCGATCAGTTTCTGGCGTTCATGCAATACGGATATGGCCCGATGTGCATGCTGCCGGTGCTGGTGGACTCTGTGATCGTCATTGATGAGGTCCACAGCTTCGACCGCAACATGTTCAGCGCACTTAAGGACTTCTTAAAGAACTTCAATGTTCCTGTGTTGTGCATGACGGCGACCCTCCCTCCGGATCGGCTCAATGAACTGGTCGAAGAATGTGGCCTCGCAGCTCCCCAGAAATGGCCCGAGGATCTCCAAAAGGTCGCCGAACTTCCACGATATCGTTTACGGACAGTCGCGAACCGTACGGAAGCGGAAGATCTCGTCCGCCAATCGCTCGCCAGTGGAAAACGAGTGCTGTGGGTCGTGAATCAGGTCAAACGTGCCCACGCAATTCTCCGGGCTTTCCTGCCCGATTTCGATCCCGGCACAAACCAGACCGACCTCCACACATCCGACGGAGTGCCCGTCATCTGCTACCACAGCCGCTTCAAATTGAGCGATCGTGTCGACAGGCACGCGGACACGATGAAGTACTTGAAGCTGGACTGGAAGTCAGCGGCTCTGGGTGTCACGACTCAGGTCTGCGAGATGAGCTTGGACATTGATGTGGATCTTTTGGTCACCGAAGAGTGCCCGGTCACGTCCCTCATTCAGCGAATGGGACGCTGCAATCGCCAGACGAATGCCCGATCATTGGACGACTCGGGTGAGGTACTTGTGTATCCGCCGGATGACGGGAACCTCCCGTATGAGCCGAACGATCTTGCCGGACTGAAGGAGTTCCTCGAACTCGTGAACGGCCAGGATCTGAATCAGGCTGACTTGGACACCAACCTGGGGCGTGTCCCGTGTCCCGAACCGCTGGGAGATGGGTTGTCGCGTTTTCTGGAGAGTGGTCCGTATGCCGTTGGACCTAAGGATGACGATGGTGAGGGGTTCCGCGAGGGGAACGATTTCAATCGGCAATGCGTGTTGCTGAACGACATCGATTCATTCAAAGCCACCAGCCGAGACAAGCAACCGGGATTCATCTTGCCGGTTCCGAACGGCAAGGTGCTCAAGCGGGAACAAGCTGAGGATGCCTACCACGGACACCCCAGCTATCTCGGCGTGGCTCCCGACGCGAACTATCACCCTGCGGTGGGCTTTTGTGACTTTTCGGTGACGGATTGGAGTGCGGTGTAATGGCCAAGACGAATTCCAGCAACAAAGTCGGCAAGACAGAGGCAGCTTCTCAGGAGCCGCAGTCGGTCACGATCACGTACGACCTGTTCGACCTGCCCACCGCCCAGCACAAGGCCGGGCTGGCCGGACTGCTGTTGCAGATCGACTCGATGAACAACCGAACGAAGCTGGCCCCCAGCTATGTGTGGGACCAGAAGCACCCAAGCACAAAAGTGCATGTCACTTTCACGCAGGAGACTGTGGTCTC
>JAYTFV010000012.1:0-8313 GCA_043734065.1 Planctomycetota bacterium | reverse complement strand
AGATCGCAACCCAGAGAACCCCTTTGGTCAACCTGGAGAACCTGTCGCCAAGCCTCCCCGTCGATGTCGACGGCTTGTCTTCATATCTGAACCGAATCGCTGTGGAACTGGCGGACTTCGCGAACACGATGGCGACGGAAAGCAGGCTGAATACTCAAAACACTACGGTCATTCCTGACGACAAGTTAATGACCGGGCGGGAACATGCCGGGAATGAACTGAACTTTGAGTTTCCCGCGAAGACGCCGAACGAGGCTTTTCGGTTGGCCGATTTGAATCGTGCGCTCAAGAGGCTCTTGGACTGCCTTCAATATCGAGTTCCGAGGGGATATGGTGACCCCGAGATACGATGGAGCCAGTCACAATGGACGGATGATTACTGGCCCTACGTCAGAAGGGAAATGCAGTTGACCTGGGCGAGGCTGCCAGAAGATTCAAGGGAAATCTACGACTACGGCAAAGAGTATGGATTCGAGCAATTGGAAGACCATCTGTGCGATTTGAAGTTTCAATACTTCGAGGGTCTCGACTTTGTGCCACATTGCGTGGTGGACGACAATCGTCATGAACTACTGAGATGCGCTGCCGATGTGTTGAAGGAATACCCCGAGCCGAATCAGACACGGGTTGCAGAGGTCAATCGAGGTTCGAATGCCCCATTGGAGGGCGATGAAGGACAAGCGTCTCGGGTCGCTCTTCTCGGCTCATCCTCCCCCTCAAAGGAGATCGACGAGCATCTGGCGGATGACGATGACGCCGGTGAGCGTGAGCGGCCAGACGCAACAACGTCCCACATGGGCATCTCCCTGTTGGACGCGGCGCTGGTTCTGAATGAATTCGATTCAACGCTTGCAAATGAGACCAAAGAACGGTGGAAGAAGCATCGCACTAAACCCCCGGAACCACTCGGGAAAGCTGCAAACCACAAGCAAACCGACCTCTACGATCCTGAGAGACTTCGGGACGAATACCTTGCCATCGTAGAGGCGGATTTGAGTTCTGCGTTCACTCGAAAAGCATACAAGGGCAAATTGCGACCGGTTCGTAAACCGGGGAAACCGGGCGCAAAGTCACAGTCATAGAAAACTGAAATATCCAGTAAAACGTCTGTCCGAATACGGTTTCCCCGGTTGTTCAACAACCGGGGAAACCGGGGTAGTCAGATTGCAACAAATACTCTTGTCGAATCGCATGCGGCATCTCGCCGCATCACTGATCCGCAGGGGATATCTATGGGCATCGATGTTGAGAGCGAAACAGTCATCACGTTAAGTGAGGCATGCCGGTTGATTCCACCGTCAGGGGTATCGCCAGCCACGATGGCACGTTGGATTCAGCGAGGAGTCCGGGGGGCGAAGCTGGCAACCATCGTCATCGGCGGACGACGGTTCACGAGCCGAGAGGCCATCTCCGGGTTCATCGCGGCACAGAACGCGGATGATTCGCCGACTCCGACAGTCTCCCCAGCACAGCGGACTCGCCAAGCCAAGGCCGCACAACAAGAGTTGGCGAGGGCCGGGATATGACCCCGGCACAACGCGAGACTGCCGAGTTGCTCCGGAGCCTGGATCGACCTGCGGAACTGATCGCCGTGAACGCGGGCATCCCGGTCGAGATCGTCCGGGCTTGGCTGAGGTCTGGACGCTGGCCGAAGTCAACACCAAAGCAACAAACGCTATTCGATGCGACCGGGTTATCTCCCCGGCCAGAAACGATGAAGCCCGCAACTGTTGGGCACAGTCACGGGCTACATCTGTTCTCACGGGCTGCTGATGTGCGAGATCAGCGGCAAACTTCGACAACACACTCCGGCACGGAGCGTCCACAATTATGACCTCACGACTCGCGATATCAAGCCCCAGCCAGAACGGGTTCGCCGATCACGCCGTGGGCGACGTACCGCCTCATGACCTCGAAACCGAGCGGTGCCTCTTGGGGGCCGTACTGTGCGATGGGCAGGCCATCGATCGGACGCGGGGGATCATCAGCGGCGAGGCGTTCTACTCGGCACGACATCGGCTGATCTGGTCCGCGATGCTCGCCATGCGCGATGAGGACACTGGCATTGACGACCTCACGCTGAGAGTTGAGCTTGAACGACGTGGCCAACTTGAAGACGTTGGCGGCAAAGCGGTATTGGATGGCCTGATGGAAGTTGTCCGGCATGCGGCCCATGCCGAGTATTACGCGAACATCATCCGCGACAAGTACAACCTTCGACGCATTGCCGAGAGCGGGCGTGAGATGACCCGCAAGGCACTGCTCCCCGGTGCCGACGCTGCGGAGATCATCGCGCTTGCCGAAGCCGGTGTCCGCGTACTGTGTGAGTCGCGAACATCTGGCCGAACATTCGCAGGCGTTGACGCTGAGGCACTCGCCAGCTACGCGACGCAGGAGCCGGACTGGCTGGTGAACGACCTGTTCACGAGTGACGAACCGCTGCTGGTGGGGGCACGCTCCAAGGGCTGCAAGACGCTGCAACTGGTCGACCTGACGGTCGCACTGGCGAGCGGTACACCGTGGATGGGAGTGTTCGAAGTCCCGAAGCGGCGAAAGGTGCTGTTCATCTCGGGTGAGACGAACAACCGGCGGATGAGTCGACACATCGACCGTGCGTGTCGAGTTCGCGGGCTGAGCTTCACAGACCTTTCCAGCATGGTCAGGGTTGAGGCGGTCGACTTCCCCAACCTGCTGAGTCCGGACGATCTGCGGGCCATCGAGCGGACCGTCAAACGGTACGGCATCGATGTGTTGATTCTCGACCCGCTGTATCGAGGTCTAGGTGGAGTGGACGCAACGCAACTGTCAGAGATGGGATCAGCGATCAAGGGCTTTCAAGCGGCATGCGCCCCCGCGTGCCTGATCCTCAGTCACCACGTCATCAAGCCCGCAGCCCGAGAGTACGGCACTCCCCCAACCCTGGAGGACATGACCGGGGCCGGGGTTGCCGAGTCCTGTGGTCAGTGGTGGATGGTCGGTCGCAATGAGAAATACGGCTGGGACTGGATGCACGACCTGTGCGTCAGCTACGGCGGGAGAGAGGCGCAGGCAGGCGGGAAACGGATCGTGTTCAATGAGCGGGCCTGGACCTTCGACATCGAGAACCTGAGCGACTTCATCGCCGGTGAGGACGACGAGCGCAAACGTCAACAGGAAGCTGCCAAGGCGGACGCTGACAGCCGGAAGCTGAGCCAAGCACGGGCGAAGATTCTAGCAGCGTGTCGGAACGTCAAGGTGCCTCAGTCGCGTACTCGGATCAGTGAGGCGTCCGGTCAAACGAGACCGGCGATGGGGGCCGCGTTCGGCGATATGGTCCAGAAGATGGAGCTGGTCCAGCGACCCTATCGCGACGGAAGAAACCGGATTCAGGACGAGGGCTACATCCTCGCTGAGTACGCCCCTGAATACGACCAACAATGGGCCTCAACAGGGATGCCGGAAGATGCGGGAAGATGACGGAACTTCCGGGAACTTCCGGCATCGGAGATGTGTGTGGCGTTTCATCCCCTTTAGGGGGGAAACGACACCATCCGACATCACATCTCACACAGAAATGCCCGTCCGGCATCTCCCCCGACCTCCCGAAAGGAAATCCGATCGATGCAACCCCCGAACAGCGACACCTGAGAACCGCCCCCATGCCCCCCGGTTTCGGTTCCCCCCGCGTCATTGACGAGCCGGTCGGTGCCCCGCATCGCAGACTTTTTGTCAGCAAGGAGCGAAAACAGTGGTCAACAACATCAACATCCAAACCCGCCCGTACGTGGTCCCGACGCTGGGAGCGGTGGCCGAATTCTTCGGCGTCCAAGAGCAGACCTGCCGGACGTGGCGATTGCGAGCCGATCCCATGCCGGGACAACCGGGCGAATGGAACCTATCCGAAATCGCTCGCTGGCGAATCGCAGCCGAGCAAAGCAAGCATCGACCCCGGACCGAAAACGACGCGATCCTTGACATCATCGGCAGTCCGGGCAGCGAGGACTGGAAGGATCGCTGGCTGCGGGCCAAGGCCCTGCTGTGCGAGGAGCAATTGGCCGAAGTCCAGGGCAGGCTGGTCGACCTGGATGAGATCGCACCGATCATGAGGCGTGCCGGAACGCTGCTGGCTGATGCCATCCGGCGGCTGGAAGCGGAGTTTGGAAGCGACGCGGCGGACATCATGCGGACCCCGTTGGAACGCATGAGCGAGGAGGTCGAGGCGATGGCGAAGCATGCGTAAAACACGTAAGGTACTGTCCGGGGTGAATTTCCCTCGATACCACACACACCGAACGCGCCCATCCTGATTGTTTTGTTTGCCCTCTGGGAATCACGGGGGTCAGGGGGAGGGGCCGGGCACGATCAGGCTCAGGGCAGTCCCCCGACTCTCGCTGATCGGCCATCGCCTCGGCGATCGACAGCGATCATCTCACCGGCCCACAGCCCCTCGATCCCCTTCAGTGAGTCCTGGGCGATCTTCAGGAACGCCGGATTCTCGGTGTCGAATCCCACGGGTTATGCCCGTTCCAGGCTCTTGACGATTTGCTGCCGAGTGTCTGTCAGCCGAGCCAGTTGAGCCTCAACCTGCTCCAAATGCGACTTCCCAGCCATCCGCACATCGCCCCGCCGTTCGTTCGCGGCCATGTCCACATGCCAGAGCTTGGTGACCCCTTCCAGAACCTTGGTCGCGATGGCCAAGAACGCCGGATTACCACACTGAGGAGTCTCACGGACCGTCTCCGTGACTTTATCACCGTTGTCCGCCGTGGTGGTGACGATTTCGTTCTCTTGAGACTTCTTAAACCCTTGAACCGCCTGACGATAGATGTACTCGTAGCGGTCGGTCACTCGGGTTCGCAAGGCTCCCACCCGCTCCCGGTTCTCATCCCGGTTCCATTCGGCAACCTTGTTACACCAGTTCGTGATGGTTGTCCTGTAAACTCCAAACCGTTCCGCTACCTGAGTTTGAGGCGTTCCCTCAACGATAAAAGCATGGTAGGCGTCGAACTGGTTTTGCGTCGGTTGCTGGCTTTCCATGTTGCACAAATCCCCTGAAATGTCGTCTGACCCAAGGGACAACCGGAAGCCCCCCTGAAACGCCTCACCAATCACTCGCTGGGAACGATCAATTCCGGCGAATCATTCCGCACCGAGCCGACCAGAGGCGAGACTCGGTAAGCTATCATCTCCTCGCCGGAGAATTGGTCAAGCATCGGCAGTAGCTGTGCCGGGTCGATCAACTCCGGGTCGAGCCACGGGGCGTATTCATCGGGGGAGAGGATCACCGGCATGCGGTCGTGTAAGGGCTGAATGAAGGTATTGGCGGCAGTGGTGAGGATCGTACACGATTCGACCCGCGCCCCGTCCGGGGGCTGCCACGACTCCCACAGACCTGCGAACGCGAACGGCTGCCCCGAGCGGAGCGTGATGTATTGCGGTTGCTTCTGTTTGGGGGTGAGGACTTGCCATTCGTAGAACCCATCCGCCGGGATCAGGCAGCGTCGCCGACGAAACGCCGTGCGGAAGGACGGCTTCTCCGCGACCGTCTCCGACCGGGCGTTGAACAACGGGGGGCCGGTGAGGGACTTCGACCAGCTGGGAATCAGCCCCCAGCGGAGCGTGACGAACTCGCAGCCGAAGCGTGACTGGCCGGGACCATGCGAGGCCGCCCGCACCGCCAGCACGTTCTGCGTCGGGGCAATGTTGAACCGGGGCCGGAACAGCCCCTCCCCCGCACTCACAAGGTCCGGGCAATGCAGGTCAGTGAACAACCGGGCCAGTTCAGCCGCCGGGGTTCGCAGGGTGAAGCGTCCGCACATAAACGGTCATCGGGCATAAGGATGAGACACTCAAGGCTTGGGCTGCTCAGGAATCCGAATCAATAGCTTTTGAGACGGCCCCGAAAGGTTCGTGAAGATTGTTCGTTCCACCTTGACCAGTTGTCCGTGAACCAGTTTCGCGATTACGTCACTCATGGGCATGTATGATTCAAAAGTGGAGACATCCCCACTCTGATCCGACTCTAGGTATCGCGCAACCAGTGAAGCGGTCATCAGTGAGCGATAGGCTCCGAAACAACTCTTGATGGCATTATCATGCTTCAACCAGTCCAATCTCGCCGCGTGAGAATTGGAGTGCCGCCCATATTGATAAGCAAACACGGCCTCGACGAGATGGACCGCTTTATAGAACGCAACGGTGGCGATCCACTCACTGTGCTTTTGGGCTGTGACCAGTTCGGTGAGTAGCAGATGATTTCGATTTGCCAGCGCCACGTGGTTCTGTTCGCTTGCCATCGTAGCTCAGCAAAAAACGGGGATCCAAGAATGACATCAACGCTTCTTCGGTGACTGGTGGCAAGAGGATTGCATTCAGCTTCAACAGATCGAAGTCAGGATCGTTGGCAATCTCCACATCCAGTTCGGACAGACACTCTTCCAAGTCGTCGTTATGCCGGGCCGCTTGCTGGACAAGGACCAGCAAAAAGGAACTGTCTTGAACCGTCAGGAAGATATCCCGCAGCAACTCCCGACGCTCACTGGTCCACCGGCCAATTCGTTCCAACAACAAGTCGATCTGACGAACGGCACGACTCCTGTCCTGCACAGCGCGCAGCACCTTGATCGCCACATCCTTTTGGACCTCAAATCGGCGATTGTCCTGGCCTGTGACTTCGATCGTCTCTTCTTCAGCGAAC
The DNA here is from genome assembly GCA_043734065.1 of Planctomycetota bacterium. Lineage (GTDB taxonomy): Bacteria > Planctomycetota > Planctomycetia > Planctomycetales > Planctomycetaceae > TH-plancto1. Next base: position 1,637 of record JAYTFV010000012.1, on the reverse strand, counting down.
CAATCAATGACGATCGGATTTAGCTTCTGAACCGATTGTTGAGTGGTCATTGTTGTCATGGCGGACCCCAAGTTTGGGTTCAGGTGCGTAGTCATGGCACCTGCCACAAGGGAGGGCAGTTGCGCAAAATCGTCATTTCCTGTCAAGTGACTGTGCTGCCGACAACCGCTTGTGGGGTGAATTCACCTGCCTGCAATCATACCCTACTGGGAACTGTCGACCACGGCGGATCGTCACTTGAGCCAAAGTTTTCGATCCGAGTGGCAATCAATGTGCTTTCGAGCTGCTGTCGCTTCACAACCTGCCCAAGACGACCCCTTCGGTTCGCTTGGTGTCCCGCCGTACTGGGGGCCGATAGACTGGCAGAGTTGTTCGACCATCTCTGAAACTGCCCCCCTCCATGCTGACCTCCGAGACCAAAGCCCGCATCAACTCTTGCCGTGATGTTCTGGTCGGCAAGTTGCCGTTGCCGACGGATCAGGTGGAACTCATCACGATTGCCCTGATCTACAAGTTCATGGATGACCTCGATGAGGAGTCCGTGAAGCTGGGGGGCAAGCCGTCGTTCTTTGTCGGTCCGCTCAAGAAATACCGCTGGCGGGCGCTCATGCCGCAGACGGTTTCGGCGGAGGAGCGGATGAACCTCTTTGCCGAGGGAATCGAAACGCTGGCCGGGACGCGGAAGCCCGATGGCAAGGACATCGCCGCTCATCTGCCAGCGGTGTTCCGGGATGTGTTTCGGAATGCGTTCCTCAAGTTCCGGGACGGGCGCATTCTGACGATGTTCCTGACCGAGCTGAACGGGTTCGAGTATTCGCACAGCGAGGAACTCGGCAACGCTTTCGAGTATCTGCTGCAATGTATGGGGACGCAGGGGGAGAACGGGCAATTCCGCACGCCGCGTCACATCATCGACTTCATGGTGAGCTGTCTTGATCCCCAGCCACGGGACCGGATTCTGGACCCAGCTTGCGGGACGGGGGGCTTTCTGGTGTCGTGCTACAAACACATCCTGGCACAGCACACGTCACCGAAGTCCAAGACGCCGGGGGACAAGCTGACGCATGCCCAGCGGAAACAGGTCTACGGGAATCTGACCGGGTACGATGTCACCGATCTGATGGTGAAGCTCAGCAAGGTGAATCTGTTCCTGCATGGGTTCCCCGATCCCGCGATTCACATTTACGACACGCTGAGCAACGATGCCCGCTGGCATGAGAAGGCCGATCTGATTCTGGCCAATCCGCCGTTCATGACGCCGAAGGGGGGAGTCACGCCACACACTCGATTTGGCGTCTCAAGCCGTAAGGCTGAAGTTTTGTTTCTCGACTACATTCTTGAGCATCTGAACGCGAATGGACGATCCGGTGTAATTGTTCCTGAAGGAATCATGTTCGTTGGGCAAGGCGCTCAGTCAAAACTTCGGAAAATGCTCGTAGATGATGACATGTTGCTCGCCGACATCACGCTGCCACATGGAATGTTCAAGCCCTACGCCAGCGTGAAGACTCACATTTTGATTGTGGACAGAACTCTCGCGGTAACTGTTAACCCCGCCTCGCGCTCTGTGGGCGCACTTTCGCGCGCCGTTTGAGCGGGTCACGTGGGGTGTCGGTTACGCATCCGTCGTGGCCAGG
>JAYTFV010000011.1:0-5417 GCA_043734065.1 Planctomycetota bacterium | reverse complement strand
GTCGACCGATCGAATCGCACGAATCGTGTCGAGATCAAAGTCACGATCACGCCCCTGGGTCGCAAGCCCGCGGCGAAGGTGTTTTATGAAAGGGCGGTTCGCGTCCGAGACGGCCTGCGAGCTTACTGCCTGGCGGATCATCCTCTGGCGGAGTAGCGGTCGTCGCTGCGTTTCGCGGAACGCGGGGACCACGCTGGCCTGATGAAACGGCGACACAGCGACAGTGCGCGGGTCGAAAATAGTCTCCCCTTCCTACGGGGTCCTTTAATTCCCGCTGCTCGGGTTAGGTCATGGAGGGTTGGAGCTTGCTCAGCAGCTCCTTCGCCTTGGCTCGCCGCGCCGCGGGAGGAGCGTCTTGAAGCTCCTTCAGTCCGGCCTCCAGGAGATCGGCCCGCACCTTGTCGACCTTGCGCACGTTTTCGATCATGAACGGAAAGGAGCTGACTTCACTCCCAAAGGCCTGTCCCTCCGCGTAGCGCTGGAGAATCGACCTGGGCTGAAAGAGGGGATCGTTGGCGGTTTTGACCTCGATCCGCTCCTCCTTGAGCCCCCCCGAACCACATCCGACGAGGAGTGCGATCAGACACACACAGGCCAAACTGCCACGTTGCCAACACATGCTTGCACCTTCTGACAGGAAAACGGGAAGAACCGGGATTGGGAAGCAACGACTCCAGGCTCGCAAAGCCTGGAGTCGAAAACGATCGGCGTGGAGTCCTCTGGCGAACTAGTATTCGCCAATGACCTTCCCATCATTGCGGTTGCCCAGACGCTGAAACAACAGCAGATCGATACTGTCTGAGATGAACCGCACCGATCCATCGCCCAGGGCCGCATGCACCCCGCCCGAGTGCTTGCTCCGCGGGGGAATAATCCCGTAACCCCAGTCGTGGGCACCGCCCGGACAGCAGTCACCTCCGGCACTTGGATAGACCCAATTCGGGGTCGTGGCTGTGTTCAGCGTCGACTGACCGGCGGCGTACCAGCCCCACATCGTGCCGTTGTTGGACTTGTAGCCAATGGGGGCGTTTTTCGCGATACTCCCAATGTTGTCCAGTTCGGCCTGCGTTGGAAAATCGGGATTGGCAATGGAGGTGAACGCTCCGTTCCCGGCGTAGAAGATGTCATTCGGGAAGATGCCTGTCGCGCCCCCCGAATTGGACCCCGAGAGAATCTCGGAACCCATCAAAATATTCGTCGTGCCGTCCACCATGTCGGCCATCTTGAGATCCACCGAATACGAGATGAACCCATTGAAGCGATTTGCCCCCCAAACCGTTTCCACGGAACTGCCCGTGGACCAGGCGTAGTTCGTGCCCGGGCCGTCCCATCCGGCGGGATTGGTCCCCCGCGAGGGTGCGAGCCCCGCGGAGGGGCACTTGAAAACATTCATATTCTGATTCATCAAGTTGTACGTGTTACCCCAGTTGGCGAAGTTGGTCACGCCCTGGTTAAACAGTGCGGCCTGATCGAGGTACGGCAACAGAAAAAAGTTCGCGCTCCACGCTTCCCAGACATTGCCGCCCACCTGCTTGTAGTTCCTGGGGAACATCTTGAAGTTGTCGTGGTGATTGTGCATGGCCAGGGCCTGCTGCTTCAGGTTGTTCTTGCACGCGGAGCGTCGGGCCGCCTCGCGCGCCTGCTGCACGGCGGGCAGCAGGAGGGCGATCAGCACGGCGATGATCGCGATGACCACCAGCAACTCAATCAGCGTAAACCCAGCGTGCGGGGCACGCTGAGGCCGAACGTTCACGGGGACTCGTCCAAACATGGGAGTGTCCTTGAGAAGTGGGACGACAGGGAGAGATGAAGACCAGTAAACACAGATCAGGCAGCAAGACGGCTGTTGAGAATCCTGCCCGCCCCTCGGACATCGGTCGTGCCTCAAGAATCTGGTTCCCCGTTCACGGGAGCCGATTCGGACACAATCGATCAACGAAAAGCTGGTAGAATCCAATAGATTGATCGGTATAAATCCACCACCCCGACCACGAAAAGCGACTGCTTTTCACTCATGAATGGTTGACACCGTCTTGCGCTAATCTTCACCGGTTCATGTTGGCAAGTTTTTCTTGCCGGAACAAGTGCGTTCTAGTTTGCAATGCAAAAAAAGCCCAGGGGGTGTAACCCCTGGGCTTTGGAAAACACAGGTTACTTCGCCGCTGCCACCACAGCATCTGCCGTCATGTGCAGCTCCTTCATCACCGTGTCGCCGGGGGCGCTGATGCCGAAGCGGTCGATGCCGATGATTTTCCCTTCGTCACCGACGTACTTCCACCACAGCCCGCTGACGCCCGCCTCGATGGCGATCCTCTTCTTGCAGCTCTTCGGCAGCACGGTTTCGCGGTACGCGGCGGACTGGCGGTCGAACCTCGAGAAGCACGGCAGCGACACGACGCGCGTTCCCGGCCCGAGTTGGTCGGCTGCTTTCATCGCGTGTTGTAACTCGCTGCCGGTCGAGATCAGGATCGTCTCCAACTTCCCGGTTTCTTTCTTGGCGATGTACCCGCCGAGCGCAGCCCCCTCGCGGCGAACCGCGACGGGGATCGAGTTCTGCGACGGAATGTTCTGCCGGGTCAGCAGCAACACCGTGGGGCCATCGGTCCGTTGGAGGGCAGCTGCGAAGGCCCCGGCGGTCTCCTCGGGATCGGCGGGCCGCAGCACATCCAGATTCGGGATCACCCGCAGCCCGCTGCAGGTCTCGACCGGCTGGTGTGTCGGGCCGTCCTCGCCGACGCCGATCGAGTCATGCGTGAAGATGTAAATCACCGGCAAGTGGGACAGCGCCGCCAGCCGGATCGACGGCCGCAAGTAGTCGGCGAAGACCGCAAACGTCGCCCCGCTGGCCCGGAAAATTCCGTCATAGGCGATCCCGTTCATGATCGCCCCCATCCCGTGTTCGCGAATGCCGAACCAGATGTTCCGACCCTCGCTGGTGCCGTTTTGCGGCTCGAAGTCCTTGGCCCCCTTCATGTAGTTCTTCGTCGACCCATACAGATCCGCACTGCCGGAGACCAGCAGCGGCATCGCCTTGGCAATCGGTTGCAGCACGTCGCTGCCCGCCTGCCGCGTGGCGATCTTGGCGTCCGCCGGGAACTCGGGGATCAGCTTCAGCAGATCGGCGGGCACCTTCTTCGCCACGCCATCGGCCAGCAACTGGGCCTTGTCCGGATTGACCTCGGCCCACGCCTGGAACAGCTTCTGCCAGGCGTCGTACTTCGCGACGAGCGTCTTCCGGTGTTCCGCGAAGTACGCCTTCACCTTGTCCGAGACATAGAAATGTTCCGCAGGCAGCCCCAGCCCCAGGCGGGCCGCGTCCGAGAACTTGGCTCCCCCTTCGCCGTGACCGGCTGCAGTCCCCGCGACTTCCGGGATGCCGCGCGCGATCAGCGTCTTGGCGACGATCAGCTTGGGTCGCCCGTTGTCGTTGGCTTTCGCGTCTTCGAACGCCTTCAGCACTTGTGCCATGTCGTGGCCATCAATCGTCACCGCGTCCCAGCCCATCGCCGTGAACCGGGCGGCTGTGTCGCCGCTCTGGGTCTTGATCGCCATCGCATCGAGCGTGACATCGTTGGAGTCGTAAAACAGGATCAGATTGTCGAGGTGGAAGTGCCCCGCGAATGACGCTGCCTCGTACGAGACCCCTTCCTGCAAGCAGCCATCCCCGGCCAGAGCGACGATGTGCTGGTCGAAAATCGTGTGCTGGGGCGTGTTGAACCGAGCTGCTGCCATCTTGGCCGAGACGGCATACCCGACCGCGTTGCCGACTCCCTGACCCAGCGGGCCGGTCGTGGCTTCGACGCCGACGGTGTCGCCGAACTCGGGATGCCCCGGCGTCTGGCTGTGCAGTGCGCGGAAGTTCTTGACCTCTTCCAGCGACAGATCATACCCCGACAGATGCAGCCACGCGTACAGGAACATGCTCCCGTGTCCCGCCGAGAGGATGAACCGGTCGCGGTTGAGCCACTTCGGGTCCGCCGGGTTGTAGGTCAACGCCTGTCCAAACAGCACCGCCCCGATCTCCGCCGCCCCCAACGGCAACCCCAAATGCCCCGACGAACACTTGTGAACCGCATCAATCGCCAGCCCCCGGGCAATGTTGGCAGCTTCTGCGAGAACGTCAGTGGGGAGAGTGCTCATGTCGAATCGCGTCGCGGTCAGGGCAGGGGACTTCCAACCAAAAACTGCCCCGCACAACGGGGCGTTTTCCAAGCTGGGCATGCTAACGCGGTCAATAAACGGTCGCAACCAAGACGTGGCGACCGATCAGTCGGGCCGAGTGCGTTTGGTTCCGGGGCGGTTCGTCGGTTCTGATGAACCGAGTTTCCAAAAGACTGGCAACGGGACTTGATCTTTTTTTTATTTTCTGATCCCCGAGTAAGTTGACAGTAGGTGACTGGCGTTTGTACAAGCTCGTTGCGGGAGGTCTCCAGTGCGGATTGCGGGAGGTCTCCAGTGCCAGACCGTGTGGGTATTTTTTCGTTCACGAATCCCATGATCGCCAATAGGGTGGTCTGGTGGAGGCGGTTCTTTCCCGCGACATGCGTGGCCGCTGCGTTGGTCACGGCTCTTCTCGGGCTCAACCTGCTGCCCGGTGGCACCGACGCCAAAGCACTGACCCCTGTGGTCTCCCAGCCCACATCAGCCGATGAGGGGATCCGCCACAAGGATCTCGGCAAGTTGACGGAGGGGGATCCGCTGCAGCACACGTTCCTGATTCGGAACAGTACGGCCCAGCCCTTCAAACTCCTGACCATCAAGAAGTCGTGTGGTTGTGAAACGGCGAATGTGAAGGAAGGGATGATTGTCCCGGCGGGAGGGCTGCTGAGTGTGCCCTACTCCATTCCCGCACATGGAGCCGGTGAGCGCCGGGGGCAATTGGTTATCACCACCGATGCGTCCGATGAATTGCTCCAGAACATCACTCTGACGCTGCGGGCGGAAATCCACCCCATCGTCTGGGCCACTCCCACGCAGGTCATGTTTGGATCGGTGCTGGAGGGAGCCGCCGCCGAGCAGGAAGTACGCGTCGAGTCGATTCTCCCCGGCCTGCTGGAGAGCTATCGTGAGGTCGCCACCAGTCGCAGCCTCGTCAACGTGCAACTGCTCACCCAGTCGAGCGAAGCACTCGTTTTCAAAGTCGTCCTCGCTCCCGATGCTCCGGTCGGGGCAGTGCAGGACTTTATCCACATCTGCTTTGACAACAACGATCATCCGCAACTAAACGTCAAGATCGAGGCCCAGAAAACCGGCCCGTTCGCAGCCTCCCCGAGAGTGCTAATCGTGCCCGCCTTCGCGGCAGACGAAACCCACACTCGCCGGATGCGGATCACGTCCGCCCAGCCCGGCAAGTTCGGGATTCAGCGCGTCGAGTGCGCTGCCAGCGTGACAGTCGATCCGTATCCTTCCGAACCGCA
>JAYTFV010000010.1:0-7591 GCA_043734065.1 Planctomycetota bacterium | reverse complement strand
CCCTGGTTCCGGAAGCCCGCGTTCTGGCGAACGCAGCTACGCCGCTAAACGTTCCCGATCTCCCCATCTCCCCACTTTCCCACTCCCGCACCCCGGAATACCCCTTGACGAAGCCCAGCCCCCGGCGAACAATGAAGCCGGATCGAGGGGCATTGCGGCTCCAGATCCTCGACTCGGACGGGGCAAGACAACGTACCGTGGTTTGGTTTTCTGAAGGGTACGATGTCGGTTTGTCCGTCCGGAGAAGAGGGTGTTGTCGCAACCCATCGGTCCATCCGATGAGGAGTACTATCATGGTTGCCAGTCACAAAACGCAGACGGACACCTGCCACGCGACCCCCGCTGTCGAAACTCGACCAGGGGCACACCGGAGTGCGGAGCCGGGACACGGGACCGTGTGGCCCGGAATCGATCAACAGCACCCGTGGCACGCGCAGTATCACGAGGGCCCGCCCGCCCGATCATCGTTTCCCCAGCAGCGTCTGGGAGCGGGTGGCGCTCCCCAATGTCTGCAAAGGCCGGGACGTGGTCGCCGATGAGCGCTCCCATGCCGACGGCATCGGTGAGCCGGGTGATGTCAGCCCCCGGATTCTGAGCGGGCATCGATAGAGACCGGGAGCTGACGCCGCCCGGCTCGCTGGATTTGGATTTTTGTCAGTCTCGTCACCGCAAGTAGGCAGTGACAAATCGGGAGTGAATGGAGTAAAGGGAATCACCGGAACTCATGAGGTGACATCATGGTCGCCAGTAACGATCTTCAGAGGGATAGTAACAAGCCGGTCCCAGCCGTCGAGGCTCTGAGAGGTAGCCTCGTCGAACAGATGCCTACATCCGTTCCGCCCGGACCTGGGGGTCCAGGCTACGTGAGCAACAAGCCGATCACACCCATCGAAGTGCGGCAGGTGGGGCTGATGCCCGAGCCGGGACTCGAACCCCTGTGGACCGAAAACCCCCTGCCGCGACCGTGGCTCGCACAATATCCCCTCGGCGTGCCCGCCCAGTTGTCCTACCCCCAGCAGCGTCTGGGCTGGCTGCTGCAGCACGCGGCGGACAGCTTCCCGAACCGCGTGGCCTGTCACTATTACCACGAGCAGTTGACCTATTCGGAGTTGCTGTCACGGGCCGAACGGCTGGCAGCGGTGTTCGTGCGGGAGGGGTTGCGGCCCGGCGATCGTGTGGGGGTGTTGTTGCCGAATTTGCCTGAGACGCTGATCTCGCTGTTCGCGACGTGGATGGCGGGCGGGGTGGTGGTGTCGCTGAGTCCGCTGATGGTGGCCGAGGAAATCGCGGGATTGATGAAATCCACGACTTGCCGGTTCGTCGTCACGCTGGATGTGCTGACCCCGCTGATCTGTGTCGGGGAGTACGTCCCCGAGTTAGTGGTGGTGTCGAGTCTAGCGGGACGGCTGACCCGGCTGGAGCAACTGGGCTATGCCTGGGTGCGGTTCCAGAAGATTGGCTTTCATGCCCTCTGTCCGACAACGCGCGTGCTGCGGCTGAACGATGCCATCCAGAGCGTGGGTCGGGGAGTGACCATCGACGCGGGGAGCATTCACGATCCGGCGTTCATACTTCCGACAGGGGGCACAACTGGCAAGCCCAAGGCGGTCACGCTCTCGCATCGCAACCTCATGGCCCAGGCGTGGCAGCTCTCCCACTGGTCGCGCGGACATCACGGCGAGGAGACGATCCTCGCGCTGCTGCCGTTCTTCCACAGCTATGGGTTGTCCACCAACATCATGATGGGTCTGGCGCTGGGGGCGACGCTGGTGTTGCATCACCGGTTCCGTCCCGATTCAGCGGTGCGGTTGATCGAGCAGCATCGACCGACGATGTTCCTCGCGGTGCCAGCCATGCTGGCGTCGATGAATAACACGGTGCTGCGGGACAAGTCCCGCGACTTGAGTTCGCTGCGAGCGATCATCTCGGGAGGAGCGGCCCTCCCTGCCACGGTTGCAGAGAAGTTTCACGATCTCAGCGGGGCCGACATCGTGGAAGGCTACGGTCTCTCCGAGGCCAGTCCCGTCACGCATATCGGCCCACTCGGCGGGACGGCGATTCCGGGGACGATCGGCCTACCGATTTCCGATACGGATGCCCGCATCGTCGATGCCGTGGGCGGGACTGCGGATCTCCCAGCGGGGACGGTGGGAGAACTGCTCGTGCGCGGGCCGCAGGTCATGCTGGGCTACTGGAACAATCCCGAGGCGACCGCAGCGGTGATTCGCGATGGCTGGCTGCATACCGGCGACTTGGCCACCTGTGATGAGCAGGGGTTCTTCAAAATTGTGGACCGGTTGAAGGACTTGGTCATCACCTCCGGCTTCAACGTCTATCCCGGAGATGTCGAGGAGGAGTTGCGGAAGTACCCCGGCGTGAAGGACATCGCCATCGTGGGCGTGCCGGATGAGGTGCGGGGAGAAGTCGTGAAGGCGATCTTGGTGATGGACCCCTCACAGCCGTTTCGCCGCGTCGACTTCGACGCCTTCGCACAACAGCATCTGGCCGCTCACAAGCGACCGAAGATTGTCGAGGTGCGTCAGACGGACCTGCCTCGCAACTTTTTGGGCAAGCTGTTGCGTCGGGAGTTGCGGCAGATGTAGTGTGTCGCCTTTCGCGGAGCGAAAGACGACACTGTTCCAGAGGATCACCCCATGAGCCTCACCCCCCTGACCGACCGCTTCCCGCCGCTGGCGATTGTGGCTGGCGTTCGCACTCCGTTCGCCAAAGTATTTACGGCGCTGGCGGAAGTGCCCGCTGTCGAGTTGGGGCGAATCGTCGTGGAGGCGGCACTGAAGCGTTGCGGTCTCACCCCGAGTGATGTCGGCGAAGTGGTGTTTGGGAATGTCGCCGGACCTGCCGATGCCGCGAACATCGCCCGCGTGATTGCCCTCCGCGCGGGAATTCCTTTCGACCGGCCAGCCCATACAGTGAGTCGCAACTGTGCCTCGGGGATGGAGTCGGTCATTCAGGCTGCGCACATCCTCCACGAGGGGCGGGCCGATGTCGTCGTGGCGGGCGGGACGGAGTCGATGTCGCAGGTGCCGCTACTGTGCAATCGCGAGTATCAGCACTGGATGCTGGAGTACCGGCAAGCCTCGTTCTTTCGCCGACTGAAACTTCTCACCCGCTTGCGGCCTCGCCATTTCCGACCGGTCGTGGCCCTGGAACTGGGCCTGACCGATCCGGTGTGCGGACTCAACATGGGGCAAACGGCGGAAGTGCTGGTCGGGGACTTTCACATCACCCGCGAGGCCCAGGACGCCTTCGCTCTGCGGAGTCATCAGCGAGCCACAGCCGCCTGGGACTCCGGGTTCTTTAAGGATGAAGTGACTCCCGTACCGAGTGCGATCAAAGGCACCAACATTCTGGAGCGAGATGTCGGACCTCGGGCCAAGCAGTCGATCGAGGCCCTCGCCAAGCTGCATCCCATCTTCGATCACTACGGCGGATCGGTCACTGCCGGGAACAGTTGTCCCCTGACCGACGGAGCAGCGGCGCTGGTCCTGATGTCGGCGGATCGTGCCAAGTCGCTGGGGATCACTCCGCTCGGATATCTGCGAGGGTACGCCATTGCGGGTTGCGACCCGCAGCGGATGGGACTGGGGCCGGTGTTTGCGATTCACAAGCTGCTGCAGGCGAGCGTGCTGTCGCTGAGCCATTTCGATTTAATCGAGATCAATGAGGCGTTTGCCGCACAGGTGCTGGCGTGCCAGCACGCCCTGTCTTCACTCGACTTTGCGACACATCATCTGGGGCGACCCGTGGCGATCGGGGAGATCGATCCGGGGCGACTGAACATACACGGGGGAGCGATCGCGCTGGGGCATCCGGTCGGGGCCAGCGGGACACGAATCATTCTGACCTTATTGAGGTCGTTGCAGAAAACGGGACGGCAGCGCGGGTTGGCTGCACTGTGCGTCGGCGGCGGGCAGGGAGCTGCGGTCTGGGTGGAACGAACACTGGAGGGATGATCATGAACGAGTATCAAAATGTGGTTGTCGATCGGGATGCACGGGGCGTCGTGACGGTGACGTTCGATGTCGCTCACCGGCCCGTCAACGTGTTTGATGAGTCGCTGCTGCGAGAGCTGGGACAGGTCGTGGACGAACTGGAACGGGACACGACCGTCCGTATGGTGGTATTCCGCAGTGCCAAGCCGTCGGGGTTCTTGGCCGGGGCGGATCTGCACCTCATCGAGAAGATCACCACGGTGGAGGAATTGGACCGCCTGTTGCAAAGCGGACATGCACTCTTCGCGCGTGTCGAGGCCCTGCCGGTGCCGACCGTGGCGGTGATTCACGGAGCCTGCCTGGGAGGTGGCTTGGAGTTCGCGCTGGCCTGCACGTATTGCATCGCGAGGGACGACTCGGCCACACGGCTCGGGTTGCCGGAAACGCAGCTCGGCCTGCTGCCGGGTTGGGGCGGGACACAGCGGCTGCCGGCTGTGGTGGGAGTGGCCGCCGCCGCTCGGATGATTCTGGAGGGCACTCGGCTCACCGCTCGGCAAGCAGAACAGGCGGGGTTGGTTGATGCGGCATATGCTTCGGCCACATTCGAGGACACGGTGGCGAAGTTCATCACCGACCGGCTGGAGGGACGCGAGCTGAAGCCGCATCCGCGAAGTTGGCTGACTCGACTGCGAGACGACACGTCACTCGGACGGCGGCTCGCACTGTGGTGGACGCATCGACAAGTGGCGGGCAAGTCCCAGCAGTACCCTGCCCTTCCGGCTGCGCTGCGGGCCATCGAAGCCGGAGTGGTCCACGGTCGCGAGGCCGGGTTGGCGAAGGAACGCGAGGAATTCGCACGAGTCCTGTTCACCCCCGCCTGCCGTAATCTGCTCGACCTCTTTGGACAAGGCGAACGCGCCCGCAATCGCACCACCTGGGTGCCCGACCACGTCGAACACAACCCTCCCATTAAGTCGATCGCCGTCCTCGGAGCGGGGACGATGGGGGCTGGCATCGCCCAACTCGCCGCCACGCAAGGCTACTCCGTCACGCTCATGGACATCGACACTGGGGCTGTGCTGCAGGGGCTGCGGAAGATCGAACAGCTCACGCAGCAAGCCGTGAAGAAGGGAGTCCTGGGAGCGTCCGACGCCGAGCGGGCCTTGGCTGCGATCAAGACCGCGACACGGATCGATGCCCTTCCGCCAGTGGACCTCGTTGTCGAAGCGGTGGTGGAACGCATTGGGGTCAAGCGGCAGGTGTTCCACGACCTGGATGCGCAGTTGCCGATGAATGTCCTCTTGGCATCGAACACCTCGGCATTGCCGATTCATGAGATGGCGGCCCAGACGCATCGCGAAGACCGCGTGGCCGGGCTGCATTTCTTCAACCCGGTCCACAAGATGCCGCTGGTCGAGATCGTGCGGACAGCTCACACGTCGGACGACACGATTGCCGCGCTGGTGCAGGTGGTGCGTCGGCTGGGGAAGACGCCGCTGGTCGTGGCGGAGGGGCCGGGGTTCCTCGTGAACCGCATTCTGTTCCCGTATCTGGATGAGGCGGTGCGGATGGTGTGTGAGGGACTGCCCGCCGATCAGATCGACCGCGAAGCCAAACGCTTCGGCCTGCCGATGGGGCCGCTGGAACTTCTGGATACAGTCGGACTCGATGTCGCCGTCGATGTGGCCCGCACGCTCGCCCCTCTCAATCACGAACCCAGCCCCACGCCGCAACGACTGGCCGAGATGGTGGCGGCGGGTGAGAAGGGACAAAAGACCGGTCGGGGCTTCTACACCTACCATGACGGTCGCCGTGGCCCGCCGACCGTGCATCCGATCCCCGCTTCCGTGGCGCCGGTGCTGCCACCGACGCGGGTGTTCGCTGGAGAGTCCCTCAGCGGCATTCAGCAGCGGCTCGTGTTCACGTTGATCCATGCCGCGGTCGACTGCCTGAATGAGGGGGTCGTCAGCGAACCGTGGATGGTCGATCTCGGGATGGTCCTGGGGACCGGGTTCCCGCCATTCCGAGGTGGCCCGCTCAAGCTGCGAGAGGCGTGGGGCTGCGACACGGTGCGTGAAACTTTGCAGCAACTCAGTCAACAGTGTGGCGTGCGTTTCGAACCCACGGATGTTGAGATTCCGATCGGCCTGCAGACGTTCGGAACCTCAGCGGTGTGAAGACCGAACGACACACCTCACCGGAACGCCCAGGGGTTGCAACCCCGGGGCTTTGAACAGGAGAAGTGACATGGCGACCTTACAAGAACCCAAACCCAGCACGACGACCCGCCAGCCCGCCTCCACCTTCTTATCCGAGGCCCTCAAACTCGGCGGCAAATCGTCCGACGAAGTCCGGCGGATGGGGGCGGTTGATGCCGCCGATGAGCAAGTCGATGCCCTGTTTGCCGCCCGACATCAGACCACGCACAGCCCCATCCATCGCGCGGTGTGGGAGGCCGAGACGCCGGTGGACTTGTTCCGCTCGGAGGCGGCAATCGCCGCAACCTCTGAGGTTGCGACGCGCGTCATGGACGCCTCGCTGGAGGTCGCGCGGCGGCACAAACGGGACGGGACGCTGCTCGATCAGGACCGCAAGATTAGTGCGGTCGTGATGGAAGACTTGGCGGGGGCGGGCTACTGGGGCCTGCTGATCGGCCCGCAGTACGGGGGCAGCGGGGCGTCGTTCTCACAGTTCGCCGCCTTCCTCACCCGCATGGCGAGCATCGATCCGACCGTGGCCGGACTCGCTTCGGTGCATGGCTGCATCGGGGCCGTCGACCCGCTGTTGACGTTCGGGAGTGAGGACCAGCAAAGGCGGATGCTCCCGCTGCTGGCGAGTGGGGAGCGGCTCTCGGCCTTCGCCCTCACCGAGCCGTGCGCCGGGTCTGACCTGACTGCCCTGCGCACCACAGCCGTGCGAGACGGCGATGACTATGTCCTCAACGGAGAGAAGCTGTTCATTACGAACGTGTTGCCGGGGCGAATGATTGGAGTGGTGTGCCTCATTGATGGTGAGCCTGCGGTATTGGTCGCGGAACTCCCGCCCCAGGAGGACGAGCACTTCCAACTGAAACGGTACGGTCTGTATGCCCTGAAGCATGCCCACAACTATGGAATCGTGTTTAAGGACTTCCGTGTGCCGGTCGCGAATCGCCTCGATCCCGGCGAGGGAGACGGTCTGACGATCGCGTACCACGGACTCAATCGCGGGCGGGTCGCTCTGTGTGCCACAGCTGCGGGTACGATGCGGCTGATGCTGGCGGACATGCTGCCATGGGCGCGGTTCCGCCGGACGTATGGGGCACCGATTGCGAATCGCGAACTGGTGCGTCGCCGAGTCGGGGAACTGGCCGGATTGATCGTGGCTTGTGATGCGCTGCGGGACTGGTGTGCGTCGCTGCTCGACCAGGGGTATCGCGGCGAGATGGAATGCATCATTGCCAAGATTTTCGGCAGCGAGGCCCAGAAGCATGCGGCGATCGAGCTGCACATGAAGACGCATGGCGGTCGGTCGTTCCTCCACGGCCATCTCTTCGGGGACAACGTACATGAGTTCCTGGCCCCCTGCATCTATGAGGGTGAAGGCGAGATGCTGGGGCTGGCGTTCTTCAAGTCGCTGATCAAGCAGCACGGGCGGGA
>JAYTFV010000009.1:0-11654 GCA_043734065.1 Planctomycetota bacterium | reverse complement strand
ACGATCGATTGCGGCCAGGATCTTCTGCGCAGTCGGGTACAGCTCGCACCCGAGGCAGCCCATGATGGGGTTAATGGTACTATCGCACCATTGAATGTTCGTTTTGATTGACATGAAACGTCTCCTTTTGTGTCACCTTGAGTCAGTCAGTGTTGTAGGTGGAACAAAGCGATCACATCGCGATGTGCCACAATGACCATCATGGTCTAGGTCGGGACTCTAGCCGCCGCACCTCTGGTGCGGCAGCGCTTTGACTTGGCGAAGCACAGAGAAACCCCGGACAACGCTGTCAGAGGGCATTCCTGCTGCGTCGTGTGCTACGGAACGATCCGTAACCCCGCCAAGTCAGTTCTGGT
Organism: Planctomycetota bacterium; assembly: GCA_043734065.1. Taxonomy (GTDB): domain Bacteria; phylum Planctomycetota; class Planctomycetia; order Planctomycetales; family Planctomycetaceae; genus TH-plancto1. The sequence goes on along the minus strand of JAYTFV010000009.1, from coordinate 11,298 downwards.
GTAAGTCACCCACCGAGGGGTATCCAAGCCAAGACAAGCGGATCAGCAAGCCATCCCGGTGAGCGCGCCTAGCAGGCAAACGCATCAACAATCGGGGGAGCATGGGCTCACTGAAAACCGCAGATCGAAGGCACTGCGAAGACGGACCGAAGTTCGTTCGTAATACGGGCCCATGCCCGAAAAGCCGGAGTTTTGATTCGTGCAAGGAAGGGCATGTCCGACCTTACGACGATGATTATTGATCGAAGCGGGTGGAAGAATCAAGTCCACGATCAAGCATCGCAAACGATTTTGGCACGAATTGTCGAGTGCCCCAGCCAGCTGCCTTCTCCGGGCGCTTCCCGGACAGGAAGGGGACGTGACACTGAACGGTGAGCATTCGGAAGGCGAAATCGCACGACGATTCTTCACCAGCAGAACAATGTCCGAACTCGAAAACAACGGTTGATTGGCGAAAAGATCAGGGGCTGATGTCTCCATGAGTCCGAACAGGCTTTTCGTCCCTCATTCCCGCGAATCGAGAGGGAGACTGTCCGCTAATCGGTACTCTGCTCGCAACCATGCCAGTGCGGCATCGAGTGCTGACTTGCTGGTGGCCACGTAGTGCCTCTCCGCAATCGACGCCGGGGCGTGGCCGAGGAAGAGTTGATCGAGACCTCGGAACTGGGGGTGCGAGTGGATCAGTGTGGCTGAGGTTTTTCGCAGCAGCTTGAACGGCTTCGAGAACGGCAGCTTGGCCATCGCTCGGTCATAGGCACTCTTGACGGAATCCGATTTGCGGTACGCACCGGTCTCGTCGAGCCGCTCTTCGACCAGTCGCTTGCCGGTCTTCGTCAGCAGGACCACCTCGGTCTGGCTGCGGTGCTCTTGGAGCATTCGGAACGTCTCCGGCCACAACTGGTAGGTCACGGTCGGAACGCCCGCATGGTTGGCCGTTTTGCTCCGCTTGCGAGTGATCGTACCGCCTTGCCACGACACGTCGCTGTCGAGCAAGTCGGAGATGTCCTTCTGGGTCATGCCGCAGTTCAGTCCCAGCAAGATGCACAGCTTGTTCAGGCGGGTCGTCCCTCGTAGCAGAGTAGCTACCTCCGCATGAGTCATGGTTTCGGGCGTCGTGGTGCGCCGCGTGATCCTCAACTCTTTCGAGTCGATATTCTTCGGCAAGTTCTCGATCGCATCCTGCCCCCATAGCCAGCGGACGAGGGTCTTCACCGCGACCAATCGATCTCGCGCGTACGTCGCGGCACAACGATCGTCGGCCATCAATTGGAGCAGGTGAGAGTGGTAGCGAGTCAGCGTTTGGCCCGCGATGGTCGACACATCGACATCGGCTCCAGCCCAGATGCGGAAGTAGAAAATCGACGCCTTCATTGAGGTGAAACGTCCCGGCGACAGATCGCCCGCACCGACCCGCTGTTGCTCCTTGGCCAAGAACATCTTCACCCAACCGCCCAGCGAATGAGTTTCCTCCTCCGCTGTGACTTGAGATTGGTTGGCCAGCCGGTCCTGCCACTGGATCTCAGCACGTTGCGAGGAGGTGACTTCGCCGAGGGACAGAGTCTTCAAAGGCTGCTTCTCCGAGATCGGGATCTTGCCTCGCCGCTTCAGCATCTCGAACCGAAACTGCTCCATGTCACCGGAGCCTCTGGTCATCGCCAGATCGGCCAACTCTTCCAGGACCTTTTGCTCCGGCCGAAACCGACTCCACAGACGATCAGCGTGCGTGACGGGCGACTGTCGAGGCTTCTCCCGCCGCTCGCGAAGCTCCCCCAGCATCTCGCGAGCGACTACCGCTTCCTCATTCGCCCCATGCTGCACCGACCAGCTGAGGACCAGCTCCCACTCACGGATCACCTCGTCATATTCTGCATCCCGAGCCCTCGGCAACGCCACGATCTCCGCATCAAGCTGGACCTTCAGCGATCCCCAAGCCACGACCGCCTCGCGATAGCTCGCCACGTCCGATTTTCCCCGCCCACTCCCGAGGTAATACGCCTTCCCCCGATAAAACTTCTTCCACCTCCCCACCCGTCCCGCAGCCCCCCGCTGAAACGTCAACTCGAACTTCCTTGGCATGGCGATTTCCCCCGGCGTGATACGATTGGTGATACAAATCGTACGCATTCTGGGCCAGAAAATGTATCACCGGTGTTGTAAAACACAGGGAATATCGCGTATTTTTCCAACTATTTGCGTTTCTGACGCACACACCTCTTCACATTCTGCAAACCACCCATCTTAACTATTGTCAACGAATCGATACAATGAAAACGGTCTTGTTCAGGTCGCCGCACACGCGTCTCCACGACCTGCGAGTGTTTGCAGACACTCGCGACGAACAAGGATTTGGGATGAATCTGTTCACACAATTGCTCCGCGACGAGTACGGTTTCGTGCTGTCTGCGGAAATGGCTCTGTTGGGTACTGTCGGTGTCATCGGGGCCACGGTGGGGCTCTCCGCGGTGGCCCGGTCGGTCAATGAGGAGCTGACCGATGTCGCGATGGCCTTCCGCAGCCTCGACCAGAGTTACTGCTTCGAGGGGCGTTCCGGCTGCGGCTCGTATACGGCCGGATCGAGCTTCCGGCAGGTTCCGGTGGAGCGATCGCTGCGGGAACTCCGAGAGGAGGTTGAGCGGGCGAAGGCGCGCGAGAAGGCACTCCCAGAGCAGGCAGCCCAGGACCGCGACAAGGCCCCCGAGAAGGACCGCGATGGCCAGCCTCCCCAGATGAAGAAACCCGGTGAGAAGCAGCCCGGCGATCCGAACCCGAAGCAACGGAAAAAGAATCGGGAGCGGGCCGAGGACGAGACCAGCGTCTAGGGCAACGTCAAGGCTGAGCATTGTTGTTGGAGTCCAGGCTTCAGCCTGCTCTTGGGCGGGCGGGAGCGGCACAGAAGTAGGCTCAGGCCTGGATTCCAACTTCATCATCATCACCAGATCGCAGCCATCATCGCTTGCGAGGGGCTGGAGTTCTCCCTGAGAATAGGCTGACGAGCCGTCGGACTCTCCAGCCGATTGCATTCGCAGATGACTTTCATGAGGGAGTTGGACTGATGAGCAAGCGCCTCTTCCCTGCGGGTCGGCTGCGGCCATGGCTGGGCTTATCAGTCATTGTGCTTCTCATCGGCCTCGGGCTGGCTCTGTGGATCGGGCGGCCTGCCCCGGCAGAGGCACCGCGGAAGCCCTCGGTTCCCGCTCCGCCCCCCCTCGTGTTGACCGCTCCCGAGGCGTTCACTCAACCGACCGCAGAGGCACGACTGGCTGCCGCTGGCGATCTGAAGCCTGTCCCCGAGAAATGGCGTTCGTATTTCCAACCCCACCCCCGGTCTCACCCGGTTCCCGAACCCGGTCCCAGCGACTGGCTGGCTCAGCACCCTGAGCCACACCAGTCGTTTGATCTGTTCCTCAAGGAGCAGCCCAACCGCCCCGATCGCCAACACGGGACGATCTACCTCCTCCCGCTGGACGAGTTCGAGGAGTACATGCCCCAGTTGGAAGACCTGCGGGACTTCATGCAGCGGTTCTACGGAATGCCGACGAAGGTCTTGCCGCATCACACCTTCCCCGCGAAACGGATCACCGAGCGCATCAATCAGTCCACGCACCGCCGCCAATGGCTCTCCACCGACATCCTGCGCGAGTTACAGCTGCTGCTGCCCCAGGACGCCTACTGCCTGCTGGGCGTGACGATGACCGACCTCTACCCAGACCCGACGTGGAACTTTGTATTTGGCCAGGCGAGCTTGAAGCAACGTGTCGGCATCTACAGCTTCGCCCGCTTTGACCCCGCGTTCTGGGGCAACGAGCGCACGCCAGAGGCCCGCCTGACCATGCTGCATCGCTCGTGTGCTCTGATCGCCCACGAGACCGGTCACATGTTCGGCCTGCGGCACTGCGTCTATTACTCGTGCGTGATGAACGGCTCGAACCACCAGGACGAGTCCGACTCGCAACCGCTCTGCCCCTGCCCCGTCTGCCTGCGGAAGCTGCACTGGTCAGTTGGGTTCGACCCGGTGAAGCGTGAGCAGGAGTTGCGGGAGGTGTACACGCGCCTCGGGATTACGGAACGACCTCTGGCGAAGTAGCGAACCGAGTCGCTCATTATCTCCAACCCGCGAAATGGCTCATCGGGGATCGTCGACGATTCGGTGTCCATCCCCGAAGGTGGCATTGGGCATGGAGCTGACTACAATCCCGGTTTCCTCGTCCCCGTCCCGCCACTGAGAGCCCGCCATGTTGGAAATCCCCGTCGTCCGCTGGGGGAAGCCCTACGAATCGATCGAGAAGCAACCGGTTGTCCACTTCGAGACGGGTGAGGTGCTGGGCCAGTTGCATCAGGCGACCGCCGGGCAGATCAAGCTCGATGGTCGCAAGCAAGGCAAGGCTCGCGAACTGCTGCGGCAGTTCACGATCGACCAGTTGTGCGAGATGTGCGCCAAGGCGGCGGACCTGTATCTGCACGCGACCTTGCCGCTGGGAAACGGCACTCAGACTCCGCAGGAGTTCTGCCGCATCCAGTCCGCGACGACAGGTCTCCCCGAGGCGATGTGTGCGGCCAATATGCGGAAGAACTCGTACGTACTAACCCATATGCGGGAGGTGCTGGACGCCCTGACGCGCGGGTTGCCGTTCGACATTCTCTCACGCGGGTATGGCATGGAGTCGCGGGGCGTGATGCTGAGCTATCAGTGCCAGAGTCCCACGCTGGGGATGGTGTTGCCGTCGAATTCGCCGGGAGTGCATACGCTGTGGATGCCGGTGATTCCGTTGCAGATTGGACTGGTGCTGAAGCCCGGTTCGAGCGAGCCGTGGACTCCGTACCGCGTCTATGAAGCCTTCGCGCAGGCCGGTGTGCCGCGCGAGGCGTTCTGCCTGTACCCTGGCGGTCACGACTGCGGACCGGCGGTGATGGAGACATGCAACCGCTCGATGATCTTCGGCGGCCAGGCGACCGTCGATAAGTACAAAGGCGACCCGAAGGTTCAGGCTCACGGCCCTGGATTCAGCAAGATCATCCTCGGCGATGATTGCGTCGACGACTGGGAGCAGTACATCGACCTGATGGCCGACAGTATTTACCTCAACGGCGGGCGGTCGTGCATCAATGCCTCGGGCGTGTGGGCCAGCCGCCACACCACGGAGATCGCCGAGGCCCTCGCGAAGAAGCTCGGTCCGATCGTTCCACTCCCGATGACCGATCCGCAGGCCGGTCTTGCGGCCTTCACCACGGCGGGCGTCGCCGATGGCGTCGATGGCCAGATTGAAGAGAAGCTCCGCGAGCCGGGCTGTACTGATGTGACGGCCAAGTATCGCGGCGGCCCTCGGCGGGTGAAGCACGAGCGGTGCGACTATCTGCGCCCGACAATCTTCCACGTGACCAACCTCGATGCGTTCCTGGCCAACCCCGAGTACATGTTTCCGTGTGCCTCGGTCGTCGAGTGCCCGCAAGACGAGATGCTCAAACGCATCGGCCAGACGCTGGTCTGCACGGCGATCACCAAGAACGAAAAGTGGGCCAGCCAACTCGTCGACGCCACTCACATCGACCGCCTCAACGTCGGAGCCATCCGCACGAACCAGCTGCACTGGATGCAGCCGCACGAAGGGAACATCATCGACTTCCTGTTCCGGGCGCGGGCGTTCCAGAACAGCCCGCCGCCGGCGCATTGATCGCATTCGAGTGCCCAGGGAATGCCACCCTGGACTGTTAACCACACAAAGCAGCAGAAAGCCAGAGTCCACCATGCTCTATCGCCGAATATTCATTCCGGGTCTGCTTCTACTGTTGGCGCTGGGACATCTGGCTCTGGCTGAAGACACCAGCGAGCCGTTCCGCCGACTGGACCGTAACAAAGACGGACAACTGACGAAGGACGAGTTTTCTGGCAAGTTGTTCGATGAGATCGACACGAACAAGGATGGTGTCGTGTCGACGGAAGAAGATGTGGCGTACTCCCGTCGTCAGTCGAATCTTCCTGAAACGGTGCAGGCCAAACTGGATCTCCCCTATGCCGGGACTGAAAACCCTCGGCAACGGCTCGACCTGTATCTGCCACGGACCCGCAAAGACGACAAACTGTTGCCCGTTGTCGTGTTCATCCACGGTGGGGCCTGGCTGGCCGGAGACAAACGGGGCGGACGGGAGATGCTCCTGCCTCTTGTGGAATCGGGTGACTACGCGGGAGTGTCTGTAGGGTATCGCCTGACCGGGGAGGCGATCTGGCCCGCTCAAATTCACGACTGCAAGGCGGCGATTCGGTGGCTGCGCGCGAATGCCCAACAGTTCCACCTCGACCCCGACAAGATCGGAGTGATGGGCACCTCAGCGGGCGGTCATCTGGTGGCGATGCTCGGGACAAGCGGGGATGTGCCCGCACTGGAAGGCACACTCGGGGAGCATCTGACGCTGAGCAGCCGCGTGACCTGCGTGGTGGATCTGTTCGGTCCGACCGATCTGCTGGCGATGGGCGGTTCCCACAACAACCCCAATTCTCCGGAATCGAAGCTGGTCGGCGGAGCAGTTCAAGACCACCCGAAGGTCGCTCGCGAAGCCTCCCCCAACACGCACATTTCAAAAGGGGATTCTCCCTTCCTCCTGATTCATGGCACGAACGACAACACGGTCCCGTTCAGCCAGTCCCAACTCATGCATGATGCTCTGAAAGCCGGGGGCATCCCAACCACGTTGATCCCCGTCCAAGGGGGAGGCCACGGAAACTTCCAGACAGCTGAGGTCGCCCGGCGCACGCGGCAGTTCTTAGACAAACACCTGCGGGGTGCGGAGCAGGTGATTTCCGAGGAACCGATCGTTCAGGGGGGCCGGTAGTTCATGGATGATTCGCAGGAGCCTCATAATCCGCCGCTCGTTCTCACGATGTCGTGCCTCGCTCACGTCTGCGGTTATTGGTAGTTTGTGGTTATCTTTCGTCGATTGCTGCCGCCTTCATGCTGTGAGGAATTCCACTTGACCAACTCCTTTCGATTGCTGCTGTTTTCGCTCTGCGTTTGGACTCCGACGCTGGCCTGGGCTGGCGAAGAGCCGCAGGCGGGGAACGAGACCGTCGCCTTCTTCGAGTCGGGCGTCATCCCGGAACTCAAGCTGGTCATTGAAGGCGCGGGGCAGCAGAAGCTGCGGGATGCTCCGCGCGAGTACACGCGCTGTTCGCTGATTGAGAACCAGACGACCACGCTCAAGAGCATCGGCGTGAAACTCAAGGGTGCGGCGGGGAGTTACCGGGACTTCGACGACCGGCCCGGGCTGACGCTCAATATCGACAAGTACAAGAAGGGCCAGCGCTGGCACGGGATGGAGAAGCTGCACCTCAATAACGCGGTGCAGGACGAGTCGTTTCTGAGTGAGTGGCTGGGGTCGGAACTGTTTCGCGAGGCGGGCTATCCGGTGCCTAGGGTGGGGCATGAGCGGTTGTGGATCAATGACCGCGACATGGGGATCTATGTCCTGCGCGAGGGGTTCGATAAGCCGTTCCTCCAGCGGTCGTTCCAGGACAACCACGGCAACCTCTACGATGGCGGGTTTGTCCAGGACATCGACAGCGCACTCGAGATGGACGCCGGGGATGACCTCGACAACCGGAGTGATCTCGTCGGGCTGGCGGCGGTGTGTTACCAGCCCGACCCGCAGGTCCGCTGGAAGGAGATCGCCGAGCGGGTCGATATGGAGCGGTTCCTCACGTTCATGGCGGTCGAGCGGTTGTGCGGGCACTGGGACGGCTACACGATCGGCTCGAACAACTACCGGGTGTATTTCCCTCCGCAGGCGAAGGGCGTGTTCCTGCCGCACGGCATGGACCAGCTCTTCGGCGACTCCGGGGCCGGGCTCTACGACCACACCTCCCCGCTGTTGGCAGCCGCAGTGATGCAGAATGATGAGTGGCGGGAGCAGTACCGCGAACGGCTGAGGAAGCTGATCCCGCTGCTGCGACCGGTGGACCGCTGGACGGCGAAGATCGACGAGAAGCGGGAGCGATTGAAGCCGATTCTGGAATCGATCAACGCGGATCAGGCGGCAGCTCACGGCGACCGGATCAACGAGTTGAAGGACCGGCTGACGCAGCGGGCCGAGGCGCTGGAGGGATTGGTGAACGACGGAATGCCGACGCCGATTGAGTTTGACGACCAGGGGGTAGTCCACCTCACCGATTGGAATGCGGCGGTTGAAGCGGAGGAGGCCAAGCTGGCAGAGGTCGACCTGGCCGGGGTGGCGAGTTACTCGATCACGCGCGAGCCGTACGGGGACTATTCGTCGTCGTGGCGACAGCACGTGCTACTGCCGAAGGGGAACTACCGGTTCGAGGCCCGCATCAAGACCGACAGCGTGATCCCGATTCCGGACGACCAGGGTCGCGGGGCCGGGATTCGCCGCTCCCAGGGCCCGCGCGAGAACGGTCTGGTCGGCACCCAGGACTGGCAACTCGTGACCTACGAACTCCGCATCCCGGAAGACCAGCGACAAGTCGAACTGGTTCTGGAACTCCGAGCCAGACACGGCTTGGTATGGTTCGACCGGGAATCGCTGAAGCTGCGGCGGGTGGTGGAGTAGCTCATGTCGCTCCGCGACTGATATTCCAGCTGCCAGACACCGTTCGCCCCCGGGGATGAGGGCTTCCGTCGAGGGCTTCCCCGACTACGGAATGCGAGTCGCGGAGCGACATCGCCTACGTTGACGTTACTGAGGCGGCGGTCCATCGACTTCTCTGGGTCGAGGCGGTGAGCCGTCTCCTCGACCGGGACCGCGCTGGCCGTTTCGGCGGTCGAGTGGACCTCCGCGATCTCCTTCGCGACGACCCTCAAACTGAGGTCGATCTCCGGGACGACCTCCATTCGGTCCGCCTGGGCCGCGGAAACCGCCCCGGCCCTCCATGCGCTCGATCACCTTCAGAATGTCGAACTGCAGCCCGAGAAGTCGCAATTCGGCAATCACGGGATCGGCGGCCAGATGGAGCAGTCGCAGCTTTGTTTTGAAGTCCTCCGCCCGCAATTGCAGTAGATGATCCTGCTCTTCCTCGGAGAGGGTGTCGAAGAATGTTTGCAGGTCCGCGTCCGTGGCGGCAGTCGATTCGCGTCGGAACTGGGCGACGACAGACATGACGATGCTTTTCTTGACGATGAACGTCCGGTTCAGGCGGGGCATGTCTCCGGTGTTGGTGAGGACCGCCAGCAGGTCGGCGTTTCCGCTGGCTTCGATCATCTCCTGCAATTCGGACTCGGGGATGGATGGGAATAACGCGTCCAGCTTGGAAACCTTCTGCTTCAGGGCTTTGACTTGGAGGCCAATCCGCCGGAGGCCGCGCTCCTTTTGGAAGTCCTTCTGGGCTTCGTCGGGCAGGCGTTTGGCCAGGGTATCGAAGACCTTGGTCAGTTGGTCCTCGGTGAGGATGATCGGAGCATGCCCGAAACCGGTTCCGGGAGGGGCTTCGTCGTCGTGTGCCGCGGAGTTGGCCAGGGCTTTGGCATGGCGTTCTTTGGCAATCTCGTCGACCCGTTTGGCTTTCTTCAGCGGGTCGTCGATATGGGCCAGTTCATTCTGCTGCCAGGCATCAATGGTTTTGAGCCAGTCGCAGTAGTCGTTCATCATGGAGAGATACCGCGCTCCACCGGCACGGTCGGCTTCGAGCTGCTGGTGCAGGCTGCGCAGGGCCGTCCGCTGAGCCTCCGTCATATTGCGGTACTGATCGTACTTGCGTTTGAGGGCGGTGCGTTCCACCTCGGACATGAGGGCGATTTCACCATGCGCCGTGTCGAGCGCGGGGTTCCCGCGCCCCAGGACGAGCGGTCCGGCTGCCACTGCGCCCGCGAGAACCACGCCCCATCCGATCCAGGTTTTAGTGGCCACGAGTCGTCCTCACTTCTTCGCTGATCCCCTGCATCAGGGACGGCTGCCCCTGCAAGCGTTCCAGGAACTCAAACTGGCCGACCTGGCTGTACTCATCGAGATGCTTGATGACCTGCAAGTCACGCAGTTGCAGGTCGTCTTCCGTCGGGACAAATCGACTGGTCGTCGCGTATGCCAGGAGCCCCGTCGCCACCAGCAAGACGGCTCCCGCCAGAGCGACGATCCCCAGATGCAGTCGCTTGTACCAGGTCGACTGCGTGACATCGGTCTTGATGTCCGACAGCTTGATCGTGGCCATCGTCTTCTGGGTAAACTCGACGGTGGCCTGCGGCCGGGGCAGCAGTTCGAGCATGTCGTAGGTCCGCACGAGCAGCTCGACATCCTTGCGGGCCACCGGACTGTCGGCGAGGACACGTTCCAGATCCTGGGCCTCGGCAGGCTCCAGTTCCCCGTCCAGGTAGGCCACGAAGTTGTCGCGATGCTCCACGGAAACTCGTTTGAGTTTACTCATTGGGCGTACTCCTCAAGAGCCGTTCGGAGTTGATCGCGGGCTCGCGAGAGCAGCGATTTGACGGCTTGCGGGGTCATTTCCATCGCGGCTCCAATGTCGATGTAACTCATGCCCTCGAACTTGTGGAGCAGCAGCGCCAGCCGCTGGCGGTCGTTGAGGGTCTCCATCGCGGCTTGGACCTTTTCCATCAGTTCGGCCTTGGCCATCACGCGCGACGGCATGAGGGCCGACTTCTCGGGGACGGCTTGAGCCTGCGGACCGGCTTGCGGTCCCGAGGTGTCGGAGGCCGAGGCGAGTTGGGTCTCCTTCCGTCGCCCCACGGTCCGCCGGGCGTTGCTGGCCAGATTGTGAGCGATGCTGAACAGCCAGGTCGAGAACTTGGCGTTGGCCTCGTAGCCGTGCCGCGCCCGGTAGACCCGCAGGAAGGTCTCCTGCGCGACATCTTCGGCAGTCGTGCGATCGCCGATGAGGTTGGTCAGCAGGCCGATCAGCCGGTCCTGGTAGTTGGCGACGATCTGGGCAAACGCCGCTTCGTCCTCCTCGCGGACTCGCAGCATTAGCTGGACATCCGGGTCTTTGAGGTACGGATTGCTGGCGGTACTGGTGGTTGTCACGAGTCCCGATGCCTTGTGAAGGGGTCGACCGAACGAGAAAGCCGCAGCATCATATGCGAAGATCGAGCCGAGAGGCGAGTCCTGGGGAGACGGGGAGACGGGGAGACGGGGGTCTGTCGCGATTGTCAGTGGCGAACGCCGACTGGGAGGGCGAGGCTCCTGCCGAGCCGCTTGTGCCAGACCACGTCCACCCTTGCTCGCGGCTCCGCAGGAGCGTCGCCCTCCCGCCGCGCCGACAACTCGCCCAAGCCGCTCACCGACGAACGTGACGCACATGATACGGCAGAACACTGGCGGCTCGTTGACACTTGCGTGGAGCAG
>JAYTFV010000008.1:0-2396 GCA_043734065.1 Planctomycetota bacterium | reverse complement strand
GGGGTGATCGAGAAGGCGCTCCGGGGGAAGTGATCGCACTGGCTGCCGCATCCGTGAAATGCCATTCAGGGGTCTTGACGCTGCCCGATCTCCGGGCGTAGCATGATTGGTGTCAGCCAACCGTCAAACTCGTCCCATCCATCACTCTCGGCAGAATTCCATTCGGCCTGCGGAGTTTGACCATTCCGACCGATACCGGATGTGAGGTACTCTCCTCCGAGGACCGCCGGGGATCGTTGGGCAACTGCATTCGGGGAAAGCGATGAACTTCTACGGCAAACTTCTGATGGGGTTCCTGATCGCCTTCTTGTTCGCAGCGATCTATTTCACAACGGGTGTCCTCAAGGCCCGTTCGACATGGTTGGGGAAAACCGAGGAGACCTCGAAGAAAATCGCCGATGCCCAAGAGCAAGCGATGAATGCCAAGAAGCAGTTCGAGAGTGTCCGCGAACAAGTCCACCTGGAAAACCTCCGCTGGGGCAAAGCGTGGGCGTCCCCGAATTCAGGTCCAGCTCCCATCGCGGACGGCACCGTGGAACTGGGGGTCGGGTCCAATGCGGGGATCGGGCGGGGTCAACAAGACCCTGCGAAGCTGCCGATCGTGCATGTCTTTGGAAAGGACGCTCAGGGCCAGTCCCTGTATGTCGGAGACTTTCAACTGACTGATGTCCGGCAGGACAAGTCGGCTGGCAAGCTGACCCGGCCTCCATTTACCGACGAAGTGAAAAGCTGGCCGCGCGGGGAGTACCGCGTCCGAGAGTTGGTTCCCGCCGACTATCTCGCCACGATCGTCAGACTCCGCACACAGATCATTCTGGCTGAGCAAGATGTCCGGCATGAGACAGCCGCGCTGGCGTACCAGGACGAACATCTCGTCGCTTCTCAGAAGGCTCTGGATCAACGGCTCGGTGAGTTGAACGGCATGCCAGAGGCTCCCGACAAGGCGGGCCCCGATGCCAAAGACGGACTGGTTCAGACCATGCGTCGCGAAGAATCCGCCCGCAACGAACTCGTCAAGCAGGTCGATGCCCTGCGTCGCGAGCTGAGCGACATATACCTGCAACTGACCACGACGCTGTCGGACAATCAGTCCAACGCCCAGAAGCTCGGCGGATCGGCCCGCACGAAGTCGCCACCGAATCCCGTGGCCGTGCAGAAGGCCGCGACCGCAGGGAACTAAGCCACCATTGTGGTACGACGCTCCGCGTCGTACCTCACGACGCGGAGCGTCGTGCCACATTGCGACTCGCATCGCAGAACTTCGTGGCCTTATGGCCACCGGCTCGCCTGCGGCTCAGGCTGACGGCTGAGCGCTGACAGCTTCCTCCCTACGCCGACACCCCCGTAAAGTAATCCGGCTCGGCTCCGACCTTCCACTTGATGTTACAGCCAATGCTCGGCTGTTGGTCCGCCTTGACCGGCAGACCGGCCAGCAGCGCATCGCACGCAGCCCGCAGATCGGCCCCGGTGACGGGGATGTCGGTCTTCGGGCGGCTGTCGTCGAACTGGCCGCGGTAGACCAGCCGGTGGTCGCGATCAAACAGGAAGAAATCCGGCGTACACGCCGCCCGGTACGCCTTGGCCACCGACTGCGTCTCGTCGAACAGATACGGGAACGGATACCCGGCAGCGGCGTGTTCGGCCTTCATCGCCTCCGGACCATCCTGCGGATACAACTCGACATCGTTGCTGCTGATGCCAACGATGGCCAGCCCCTGCTCCAGATACTCTTTCGCAAACGCGGCCAGCGCCGTGCGCAGGTGCAACACGAACGGGCAGTGGTTGCACATGAACACCACCAGCAATCCGGCCTTCCCCTGAAAGTCCGACAGCGACAGCTTCTGCCCATCCACATTCGGGAGCAGGAAGTCAGGAGCCTGGCTGCCCAGAGGCAACATGGTGGAAGCGGTGCGGACCATGGGAATGACTCCTTGAGTCAAGGCAGTGGAGTGTGATGTCGCTCTCCACTGTACCGGAGTCGCCAGTGACCTTCCACGGAAATCGTTCGCGGCTCGGCTCATGCTCAGAGTCAGGAATGACAAACCCGAAGCGTAACCACCGACAAGACAAGCCGTTTGTTAAACTATTGCAGTCTCTCCTCCGTCCCTCTCAGGGGGTTCTCCGATGTCAGCGTCCACGCTCAGTGCGGCCCCCCAGTACATCGCCGAGGTCCGCAACTCGCAAGAAGTCACGCTGTACGGCTCCGCAGATCTGGCCTACTGGGAGAAGAAGCTGCGGCCTGAAAAGCTGGTTCCGGTCGAGCAGAACGGTCGGGCCCGGTTGATGATCTCGGCGGTGGCGTCGTGCTGGCTGGGGGTCAAGTTTCGAGAGTTCATGATCGCAGTCGAGGTGAATCCGAAGCACCACACCCAGGATGTGGGCACCTCGACGAGTCT
>JAYTFV010000007.1:0-8755 GCA_043734065.1 Planctomycetota bacterium | reverse complement strand
GTTGCGTCAGATCTGGGACGCAACCCCGTTGGGCAACGCCGAGAAGGATTTCTTAGGGATCACGTTCACAAGGTGGCCAGCACGTTTCCGGCCCCCTCTCCCCCGCGATCGATGTGGCTTTCCGGGTGTGGGTATTGCGGGGGAGAGGGATGGGGTGAGGGGGCCACTTCGCCCGTTCAGGCCCCCTCACCCCGGCCCTCTCCCCCACAGCGGAGTCTTCTCCGAAAGCGGGATCGAATGTGGGGGAGAGGGGGCAGAACCTTGGGGAACGCCTTGCGAATATCCTTCACGAGGTTGCCCGTTGGAGTTGATGGTTTTCCGGTCCGATCGACCCAGGGTCTTCCGCTGCGGCGGGGTGGCACAGTCGACAGAGGCCCATCCGCCAAATGAGGACTGATTTGGGGTGCCACTGGCGGTCGCTCTGGACCGCCAGTGTGTGTAAGCGTGGCTGGAACTGGGAACTGATTCACCACCTGTGAGTCACTCCGCACTGGCGAGTCAAAGCCCTCGCCAGTGGCACCCGGCACCCGGCGTTATGTCGAGTTTCCGACTGTGATGTGTGGATGTCAACCGGGACGACTGGAGATTTCGCACAGCCCGACCCCCGGCAGGGATCATCGCGATTCGCAGGGGGTGGGATCGGCTGCCTCCCGTTGTTCGACCATTCTCGCGTACAGGGACTCGGGAGCGAGATCCGCGTTGTTCTCCCACCGGATCGTGTGGAGCACGGGAGACAGCTCGAAGCGTTGGAACGTCGCCGGATCCTTCAGCGGCTCGAACATCGGCCCCCACAGAGCGCCCGTGAGATCGACTGTTCCTTCATCGCCATTACTGAACCCGATTCGGAGGCGATGTCCGCCCAGGCATTCGGCAGTGGTGACTTCGAGCATAGTCGATTACTCCAGCGGTGGAATCGGATTCAGTCACTCAGGTATCGTAGTCGCCGCTTGTCCAAGGGGGCCAAAAACACATGTAGTTTCCTGGTTCGACGATAACACTCCAGTCTTCGTCTTGATCCTCGGACGGTTGCGGAATGAACCCGAACTCGACACCAAATCGCTCAACCTTGAACGGGGCTACTCTTATCCGCCGGTATTCGACAACCCCCAATGACGCCAGCAGTTCATCCCGCCGAGCAACTCGGTCAACTTCTTTCAGCGTGGCACGTGGCCCGAAATCGTCAATCGTTGCCGACAACAATGCACCAGCCTTGTCGAACACATACAACGCAAGAAACTCGCGGCCTGGATTGCCACCAGAACCAGCGCCTGGAACGAACGGTGTGGTTAAGAAAAACTGTTGGCCATCTGCGGTCCTTCCAACGTATCTCGCGGAGAACTCGTCATGATCTAACGCCACTTTTTTTGGCCCGCCCTTTGCGATCGGTTGGCCTAGACTCGGCGAAAGTGCAGCCCTCGCCGCAATTCGTTGCTGCTCAATCGCCCAAAGCTCTTCAAGCACTGTTCGTAAAGCAGGAACACTTGTGGGAAGTTCATCGAGACGACGCTGCAAGTAAGAATCAAATGCACCAAAATCAAAATCGTCTGATCGTTTGAGACGCTTTTGAATCAGAGAAAGCGCCGTCACAATTTCTCGGCACCCCTCATGGAAAAGTGATAGCGATAGACGTTTTGACTTCGGCTCAAAAACGTCCTCTGCGTATGCGAACTTGCAGAAGTAGGCGATTTCAATCAGACGCCGCTTGCGTTTGAACCAGAGCAATGGGAGCGTCTCGATTCGAGTGCGAAAGCGATCGGCCAGCGACTCTAGCGTACTCTTCGGACGCTCTTTGCTTTGAAAATGAGCATAGATATCCACATTTTCGATTGCCGAGCCAAACGATGCGGGAGCGCCGAGCAACAAGTAATCGCCAAGATACGAAATGGCGGGATGCCCTCCGCCCTCGTTGTATGTAACGATCTGGACATAAATCTTCATTCGGAAAATCCCTCACTGTCAGACCCATCACCGTCCGTATTCCGCCGAAACCTCGTGTCCCTTTTGAAAACGCATCCAGATTTCCCCGCCTATCGTGTCCTCTCGGACCGGCTTGGCGGTGATCGCCCAGCTCTCGGTCTCCCGGTCGATCAATTGGATCTCCGTGATTTGCAGACCGTATTCGGCGCTCTGGTAAGCAGAAAGCAGCGTCTCCTGCGGCGGGTGCCAGTTGAGGGGGATATCCTGGCCTCGCGTCTCCTTGTGTTCGGCGATGAACTCCCGCGCCCGAGCGATGGCACGGGCTGTCATACCCGATCCTGGCTCCCCCACGATGCGAGGGGCTTGAGCGACCATCCACAGGGGTCTCCCATCCACACTGCACAGCCATGCCGCCCGCTGATTTGCCGCTTGCGAACTGGGCTGGGGGTGCAGCACCAGGGTCAGTGTGACCTGGCTGGCCGGGGCGTCAATCACCCGGTCGACCAGAGAGGCCACCAGTTCCGGTGGGCACGGCGCTTCGCAACGACCGTCATAGACAGTCTTCCGGGTTTCCACCGAAGGTGTCGCCTCGGCACTTCCCACAGCGGCCACGATCGGAGCAGGGCCAACCGATGCGGGCTGACAGCCTACCCACAACAAACAAGACCATGCGAACCAGAGACTCCAGCAGGTTGGTTCAGTTCGCATGCGTCTTCTCCAACACCGTGAGGTCAACCTCAATACCCCAACCCAAACCCGCTGAGCAAACTCGTCTGCACCGAGCCGTCCTTGAACTCGAACATCCCAGCGTAGCTGCGACCGAGTTTCTTATTCGCATTCGGGCAATACTGCCGGGCGTTGCCTTCGATGGCAGCCACTCCGGGGATGCGCGACGCCAGGCTGGCCGAATGCAGGAACGACAGGCCGGGGCAGGTCAGATCCTGCACGCACAAGAACATGCCGAACTTCTGCGCGGCCGCAGCTGCGAACAGGGCTTCCGTGTGACCCTTGCAGGCTTTGAGGGCGACTCCGCTGTAGCCCTGCTCGCGGGCCAGCAGCAGCGTCTCGTAGTCGATCAGGGATTCGTCGATGACGACCGGCTTCTGCTCAGCGGCCTTGTGCATGCGGTTCTCGGGATGCGCCCGCAGGTCGCGATGGGTCGGCTGCTCGATGTACTGAATGCGGTCGTAGGCTTTCGGGTTGCTGGCCTTGATCTTGGCCAGGAAGTCGAGCACGTACTCGACGTTGGCACATTTCTCATTGAAGTCGACCGAGTAGTACCACTCCGGACAGCCACGCTTCTTCTGAGCTTCGGTCGCCACACGATCGACGCTCAGCACGCGCTCGATGTCCCACTTCAGATCATCGCCGTTCAGCTTGATCTTGAGGTGCGTGAGACCGTTATAAGGAATCCACTCCTCCAGCGTCTCCGGCAGCTTGTCCCCAATCTTCTGCGTGACATCGCCCGCCGTCAGTGGGTCGACCGCCCCGACCAGATGGTACAGCGGCATGCGGGGCTTGGCTTCCCGCAGCGTGTACTGGTCGAGGTATTCCCCCTCGAACTGGTCGTCGAGGTACTCGGACAGATCGTCGTTCATGAACTTCGACGACAGGGCGTCATAGCTGTTGATGCCATTGGCCTTGCCATAGGCATCGTGTACTGCCGCATCGAGCGGACTGGCAGCGACGAGACGGGCCAGTTCCGGCACGATCTCGGGGAGCTTGTACTTCTCCGACACCAGCTTGGCGAGATGGGCGTACTCGGCGGAGAGGATGAACATCAACTCGATCGGATGCCCGACATCGATGAACCCTTCGGTCAGTCCGACGGCCCGATTGGCGAAGTCGATCATCGCCGCTTCGGCCTGCTCGGGGGTCACGCCGCCCGTCCCCGGCCAGGCCCAGATATTGCCGATCGGCATGCTGCCGAAGCCGACTCCCCGTTTCTTGCCACGGGTTTCGACCGTGACCTCGACATTGATGAGCTTGCTCTGGGTCACCGTGCGCCCGCCGAACTTCAGGGGGGTACGGTAGACGACCGGCTCGAACGAGATGCCGGTATTCACAATGCGGATGTCAGTCGTCTTGCCCATGACCTCGTGGCGTCGCGTCTGGATAGGAAGGAATGGAGAACTGCGGTAGCGTCGCCAGTCTAGTCAAGGACGAAACGCGACAAAAGCCAAGTTTGATGGAATTCTGAATCCGGCCTCCAAGCCGGAATGTTTCCGGCTCCCAGAATGCGCCAACGCCGTCCGCCCTTCTGGCGTAACCCAAGGCAGGCCCACCCTCGCCGAGGGCGTGGCTGTCGTTCGACATTTGACGCACTGGGCGACACACTGACCATACTCGTGATCCACCCACTTCAACCTGATGTGTAGTGCGGGCAGCCCGCGTTCTGGCGAACGCAGCTACACCTCAAACCGGAGTTCTCCGTTCGTGCCTTTGTCACCCCCGCTGTCGGTCGCCGAGCTGCTGCTCCTGAATGAGGAGTTGCTGGCGGCGCTGCGGTCGGGGGTCAGTCTCGATCTGGGGCTGCGGGAGTCGGCGCGGCATCTGCCGGGGCGGATGGCCGGGATGGCGGAGCAACTCGCGGGAAATATCACAGCGGGCCAGAATCTGACGCAGGCCCTGGAGAATCTCAACCCGCCGCCGCCGACGGTCTATCGGGTGCTGGTCGCCGCCGGGCTGCGGGGGAACCAGCTGGAATCAGTGCTCACGCGGCTGAACGAGTTTTCCCGCGTGATCGTCGACTTGAAGGAGTCGCTGCGGCGAGCGCTGATCTATCCGATCGCGGTGTTTGTCGTGGCGTTTCTGCTGACCTGTGGGGCGACCTGGTTCTGCGTGCCCCCGCTGCGGCAGTTTCTCACGGAGTGGAAAGCCGAGCCGACGTTTCCGGTGCGGGTGGTGTATGCCCTGCACGACTCGTTTCCCGTCTGGGCGATCGGAATCCCGGCGTTGGTCGTGTTCGCATGCCTCGTCGGATTCGCGTTCGACTGGACGCAGTCCGGGACAGCCGGGTCGTTTGGTTTTCTCAGATACTTGCCTGGATTTGGACACCTCGTGCGGAATGCCGAGTTGTCGCGGTTCGCCCATCTCCTCTCAATCCAAACCGAGCATGGGCTGCCGCTGCCCGAGTCTCTCCGCCGCTGCGCTGCTGCCGTCACGGATCCTCGGCTGCGCGGGTTTTGCGTCATCGCGGCGGATCGTGTCGAGCGCGGGGAGTCGTTCGGGAACTCGCTGACGCACTCGCGGGTGGTGCCGTCATTCATGAAGTGGCTGCTATCGGTGCCCTCGTCTCAAGCCGATCTGATCGCGAACACTCGGCAGGCGGCGGAACTCTACCGCGAGCGGACGCTGCTGCAATCGGAGTGGATCGCCCGCGTGGTCCCGATGGTGTTGACCCTGGGGTTCGGCACGACAGTGGTGGCGGTCTACTGCTGGGCGGTGATTGAGACACTGATCACGATCTGGGAGAAGGTGCTGTAATGCCCGACATCCCTCGGTTCTCTGCCGACGACGATCAACCGGCCCAGGTGCTGCAGCGCGTGATTGCTTCGGGCTTGCCGCTGGCGACCGGGCTGCGGGCCTATGCCGAAGAGTGCCCGTCGCGCGTCCGCAACGGGTTACTCCACCTGGCCGAATCGGTCGAGTCGGGGACATCGGTCGCGCAGGCGATTCAATATCCGGGGGTGCATCTCTCAGGGTACCTGCGCGGGCTGATCGATGGCGGTCTGCGGTCGCACTGTCTGGGACCGATGCTGGAGGAGTACCTGCATCAGCGGCGGCTGCAACGGCGGATGGGGCAGAAGGTGGCGCTCGATCTGGCCTACCCGCTCATTGTGATCTACTTCGCGTCGATGCTCTGCTTTGCGTTGACCACGTGGCTGGTGCCGATGTTTACGGGGATCTTTGAAGGGTTTGGAGTCGAGTTACCGCCGATCACCGCGCTCTTGATTGAGATGTCGTGGGCCCTGATCTTCTTGCAGTATCCGATCATCGTCGGGTTTGTGCTGTGCGGGCTGCTGCTGATGGCGTTCCTGTTCGGGGGCCGCTGGTCGGTGGCACTGGTCGATCGCATTCCGTTCTTCGGAACCTCGGCGAGGTACGCCGCGATGTCCGAGTTCTGCTCGCTCCTCGCCCCACTGGTCGAGACAGCTGTCCCATTACCCGAGGCCCTGCACGCAGTCGCCTCGACGATGCAGCCGTCGCGATTGAAGTCCGTGGCTCAGTCCCTGGCCGACCACTACGACGGGTCGGCTCCACTGGCCGATGCCGCCCGCAAGCAGGGACTTCCCAAGGAGATCGTGCATCTGCTCCGCTGGGAGAATCGCGGGGCCGCCTTTGGCGAAATCCTGCGTTCGTGGGCGGAACTGTTCGCCCGCATGTCGTCGGGCCGGTCGTCGGTGATCTCGGCCATCCTGGCTCCGTTCTTGATGATCGGGATCGGCTGCGTGATGGGAATCATCGTGATCGCGTTGTTCTTGCCCCTGATTAATATGTTGAACGAACTGTCCTGAAAGGAGTCCCGCGTGATCATCGCTCTGACACTGCTGATTCCCTTTCTGGGAGTGGGAATGTTGCTCTGCGACTGGCAACGGCAGACAGCGCTGCCGATGCAGAGTCGGTCCGACTGGACTTTGGGGCTGCAAGTGCTGGGGGGCTTGGCGATCCTGTTGGGGGGGGCACTGGCACTGTTGGCGACGCTGACCCTGCTGGCACTGCCCAGGACTTTCATCGTGGCGTTTCCGCTACTGACGGGACTGAGTCTGGTGGTCAGCTTGACCGGGGTGAAGACCTTTCATGTCCCGCGCACCTGGCCCACTGCGGACGAGGACGGGGATGATGGTGAGGTTCTCGATCGCTACTCGCCCCCCTCGTTGATGTCTGAGCCGCAAGCCGCCCACCTCCGCAGCGGGGCGTGGATCATGACGCTCTACCCGAAGCTGTTTGTCCTGCCGATCCTGGGGATGTTCGGCATCGTCCTGATTGTCATCGCCGCATTCGTACTCAGCTCCGTCGTTCAGGCCCGTCGCAGCTTCCAGTCCCAACTGCTCTGGCTGCTGGCCATCGCCACAAGAAACAAACTGCCGTTGGGGGAGGAACTTCGCAGCCTGTCCGCTGACCGAGGGGTCCAGCTGAAGAGTCGATTGAAGCAAGCGGCGAAGAATTTGGAACACGGCGACCCGCTGTGGATGGCTCTGGAGCGGCACGGCCTGCTGCCGACAGCGACGGTGGCCGCGATTCGGGTCAGCGAAGGGGGAGGCCGCCTCGACGAGACGCTGCGGCGGTTGGCGACGCAATCGACCGACCGGCTCAAGGTATTCAACCTCACCCAGATCGGCGAAGTGCTGTCACAGGTGTTGGTTCTGATCGTGGTCGGGATGTTCCTCATCGGCGGCCTGATGTACTTCATCATCCCGAAGTACAAAACGATCTTTGAGGGGTTCGATGTCGAGATGCCACAGTCGACCGTTGTGTTGATCAATCTGAGCAACTACGCCATCAACTTCTCCGCAGGGATGTTCTTCTGGACCGGGATCGCGATGGCCCTGCTGCTGTGGCATTCGATGCGGCACCTCATCGGCTGGAGTTCGCTGCCGTTTCCGGTTCTGATGCATTGGTTTCCGAAACGCGATGCGCCAGAGGTGTTGCGGGCGCTGGGAGGGATTGCTCGCGAAGAGGCGTCGATTCCGCAGAAGCTGCTGTTGCTAGTCGAGCGGCCCGGTCGCCCCGACCTGGGGGCGCGGTATCGACGCATCTCGGAGTCACTGAACTGCGGAACCCGTCTGTCGGATGCGCTGTTCGATCAGGGGCTGCTGACTCGTCTGCAACGCGAATCGGTGGCGGCGGGCGAGCGCGGGGGTCATCTGGAGTTCGTGCTGTTCTCGCTGGCCGAAGCGGCCGAGCAGCGCGAGTACCGCCAGGGGGCCTACTGGGCGGAATTGCTCAAGCCGATCGCCGTGGTGGCCTGCGGCTTGGTCACGGCGTTCGTGGTGTTGGCGTTGTTCATGCCCTTGGTCAAGCTGCTGGAAGAACTCAGTTAGGCCCGTAGCCACGTTCGCCAGAACGTGGGGAGCCTCAAAGGACAGACCTGTGATTCGAAGCCCAGACATCCCCCTCGACCGACAGCGGTGTTCAGAACGACACACGTCTGGAGTCGGCGCACGCAGCGCCATTTTTCGATGGTCGTCGAGGATCCTCTGTACCCCGAAGGGGTTGCAGGAGATAGCCCAGGGTCGCGACCAACGGGAGCGCACCCAGGGAATCCTCGCAATACCAGCCCCATCCCTGAAGGGGTTGTACACCCTCGCACCAAGTGTAGAACCCCTTCAGGGTTCGATTCCGGATTCCACCTCAACCCAGGGTAGGCTCCCGTTGGTCGCCAACCCTGGGCTATCGTCTGTAACCCCTTCAGGGTACAGAGGCGAGAGTCCCCGGCGCGGCACTAGCCTCATCGAGATGTGTGCCGCCCTTGCCTTACTCAGCACCGTACTCGCGTTGCTCGTGCCGGTGCTGTCGCGGACGACCGGCCTGCGGGAGTCCGTCGACCGCCGCGAGGTGGCGCTGAACACCATCGCGAATCTTCTGGAGCGAGCCTCGCTCGTGACGCAGCCCACCCCGGAAACCCTGCAACCGATCGCGGATCAACTCGCCGCAGAGAGCGAGATCGCCGTCCCCCAATGGAAGATCGTCGTCACCCCGGAACAGGCCCCGCCCATGAACCGCGTCGAGGTCTCGCTCTCCTGGCAAGGTTCCCATCAGGTTCGCAGCCAGGTCTCGCTCGTCCGCTGGTATCGGGGAGGCACGCCATGAAACGCACAGCGAGGAAATTCGAAAC
>JAYTFV010000006.1:0-1572 GCA_043734065.1 Planctomycetota bacterium | reverse complement strand
CCCACGGGTCTATTTGCCGCGTACGACGGCCTCCAGCACGGCCCGCAGCAGGATGCGACTCCCGATCGCCAGCGCCGCCTCGTCAATGTCGAAATCGGTTGAGTGCAGCGGCGGGCTGGGCGAGCGACCGGGGATGGCAGCCCCCAGCCGCAGCATCGCTCCCGGAGCGTGAGCCATGTACCCGCCGAAGTCCTCGGCCCCCATGCTCGGCAGGTCGACCAGTTGACACCCCGCTTCGCCGACGACGCTCCGGGACGCCTCATGCAGGCATGTCATCGCCAGTCGATCATTGATCACCGCGTCGTCCGCTGCCGGGATCGACAGCGTGATGCGAGTTCCGCTGGCTGTGGCCACTCCGCCGAGTATTTCCTTGAGCCGCCGCAACATGGTCTGGCGTGTGGCCGCGTCCGTGGTGCGGAGCGTCCCCAGCATCTCGACCCGCTCGGGGATCACGTTGCAGGCATGCCCCCCCGCCAGCTTGCCGATGCTGAACACTGCAGGAGTCCGGGAATCCGCCGAGCGCGGCAGCCAATTGTAGAGGGCCGTCACGAGTTGGGCTGAGGTGGCAATCACATCATCGGTCTGGTTCGGGCGGGCCGAGTGACCGCCGCGCCCCTCGATCGAAATGTGGACCTCATCGCAGTTCGCGGTCAGCGCTCCATAGCGGATGCCGACCTGCCCGGCAGCGCGTTCTGGGTCGACATGCAGGGCGAAGATCATCCGCGTGTTGTCGACCGCCCCCTGAGCCACCATCGCTTTTGCACCCCAGGAGTTTTCTTCGGCAGGTTGAAAGATCACCCGCAGCCGACATCCGAGGCCAACCTGCTCCAGTGCAACTGAAGTCTCCTTCGCCGCCAGGACCGCCCCCAGTGCCATCGTCGCATGGGCATCATGGCCGCAGGCATGACAGCGCCCCAATTCCTGCGACTTGTAGTCGCAGGTCTTCGCATCAAAGATCGGCAGAGCATCAATATCGGCCCGCAAAGCGATGCGCGGGCTGTCCGCGTCGCACAGCCCCCAATCGAGATCGGCGATCACCCCCAACCCGTCCTGGGCCAGTCGGGCTGGGATGCCAGCGGACTCCAGTTGACCCAGCAGAAACAGAGAGGTCTCGATCTCCTTACAGCTCAACTCCGGGTGCTGATGCAAGTGCCGGCGGACCTCGACCAGTTGAGGTGTGAGTCGAGCCACCGAGGTGTCGATCGTCCCCTGAAATGTGGCCACAGCATCCGAACGCTCCACAGCCATTGCACCCTCGAGTCTTTCGATCAACCATCAACCATCAACCATCAACCCTCTCTCAACCCCTTATACAAACTCCTGCGTCGTCGGCTTGATGACCAGCTCGGCCACATGCGCCCGTGGCGGCAGTGCGGCGATGGTGACCAGTACCGAGGCGATATCGCTGGGCTGCAATATCTTCGCCCGATGTTCGGCGCTGACCGGGACCGGACGAGCATCCAGGATCGGCGTTTCCACCTCGCCGGGATAGACGTTCGTGATCCGGATGCCGTTGTTCTTCTCCTCGACGGCGATGGTGGTGCCCAGAGCGGTCATCGCGAACTTCGAAGC
>JAYTFV010000005.1:0-5337 GCA_043734065.1 Planctomycetota bacterium | reverse complement strand
GGGGTGCAGAGGGCGGCTCGACGGATGCGGCTTTCTGGCTAACCGCTGATCGCTGATGGCTGATCGCTTCATATTGGTTGCGGCTACGCCGCGCTGGGTATTCCGTGGTTCTGATTCCTTCTTGGTCGTTGGGCGATATCGGCACCAACGAACGTGACGCACACACGACGCTCCGCTGATCTCGCCACCTCGCTGACGCGTCGGGTGACTGATCTTGATATCGCCATTGTGCGAATGCACGCCCTACCTGGGATTCAACCCAGCACTGATTGACGCGCGGGCACGCCCCGTCTACGCTTTCCAATCGCGAATCGTCGAGGAGGTTTGACGTTCGCATTCCGGAGAGCTGCACATGTCGTCCCCCACATCCACCCGTCCCCGTTGGGGATTTTTCATCGCTCTGGCCGCTGTGGCGGTCCTCATGCGACTCGCGCCGCAACTGCTGGTGAAGTTGACCAGTGCGGGCTACGACATGTCGTCGGTGAGGTATCCGTGGGGGTTCACGCCGATGCTGGCGATCGGACTGTACGCCGGGGCGTTCCTCAAGAACCC
The DNA here is from genome assembly GCA_043734065.1 of Planctomycetota bacterium. GTDB lineage: Bacteria > Planctomycetota > Planctomycetia > Planctomycetales > Planctomycetaceae > TH-plancto1. The sequence continues at coordinate 4,785 of JAYTFV010000005.1, read as the reverse complement.
GTGGCACGCCGTGGGGTTGATGCTCGGGACACAGTTGCTCGGCGATCTGGGGATCTGGGCCCTCTCCGGGGATGTCCTGCAAGCCTTTGATCCGGGGACTTTGGGAGTCTATATGGTGTACCCGCTCTGTGCGTGGCTCGGTGAGTCGTTGTCTCAGAACCGTTCGTTCGGGCGGGTTCAGGCGGGAAGTCTGCTCGCCTGCATGGCATTTTTTCTAGTGACGAATTATGCGGTCTGGGCATACGGACGGTTGACGAGCGCTGAACTGGCAGCCCTGTATCCAGCCACACTCGATGGCTTGTTGAAGTGCTATGTCATGGGGATTCCCTACGCGAAAGAATTTATCAGCACGCCGATCTTCTGCGGACTGCTGTTCAGCCCGCTGGGAGTGGCCCAAGTCTCGGGTGAGTCCGCAGTTCAGGAGACGGAACTGGCCGTCAAGGTCGCCTGAACCGAGTGGCGATTCCCCCCATCGATCGACAGGGGCAGACTCACCGGTGGTCTGCCTTTTTTCGACACTCTGCGCCCAAGCCTACAACTTGATTCCATCGGCCAAGCCCACGCAGTGCCGGGCTTCACTCTGCCTATTCCCGCGAGAGAGGAAGAGGATTGGTACGCAGATTTCACAGATCAGCACAGATTCAGAAGGCCATGCCCCCACCTGCCCGAGGTCGCTGCCTCAGCTGGTTGCGAATCTGTGAAAACCTGTGAAATCTGTGTACGCCAACTTCTGCTGGCCACGGTGAATGACTCGCGGTGAACTGCTGCGGGGGAGCTGAGCCTTCGGGAAACCTGTCGGCTTTGGCGCGGAGTGTCTTTTTTCTGTCTGGGGGTCAGTCATGCCGGTCACTGGGGCGACCCCGCTTCGCATCGTCTCGCTCCTGTCCAGTTCGACCGAGATCGTCGCCGCACTCGGCTGCCGGGAGTGGTTGGTCGGACGCTCTCACGAATGCGATTTCCCGATCGAGGTGCTGGCGTTACCGGTCTGCTCGAAGCCGCGCATCGACCCGTCCGCAGCGAGTCGAGACATCGACTCGCAGGTCAAGGCCCTGCTGGCCGACCAGATCTCGATCTACGAAGTCGACGGGCCATTGTTGGCGACCTTGCGGCCCGATGTCATCCTCACGCAATCGCTGTGCGAGGTCTGTGCCGTCAGCGACCAGGACGTACTCACCGCGCTGGGGCCGGATTTGCTCCCCGGCACGCGACTGGTGTCGTTGAAACCGCAGTGTCTGGCCGAGACGTGGGACGATATTCGGACCGTGGCCGATGCGCTGGGTGTCTCCTCACGTGGCGTCGAGGTGGTCAACCGGTTGCGGTCACGGATGGCGGCTCTGCGCCAGCGTGTGGCGGATGGTCCCCATCCCCGAGTGGCCTGCATCGAGTGGCTATCCCCATTGATGGCCGCTGGCAACTGGGTGCCCGAGCTGGTGGCCGCAGCGGGTGGCGAGTCGGTCATTGGTCAGGCCGGGAAGCACTCGCCGTGGTTGACCTGGGACGAGCTGAGAGCTGCCGACCCCGACGTGCTGGTGCTGATGCCGTGCGGGTTTGACCTGGAGCGGACGTGCCAGGAAGCCGCAGCTGTGATGTGCGATCCGCAGTGGGGAGAGCTGCGGGCGGTGCAGGCGGGTCGAGTGTATGCGGTGGATGGGAACCAATACTTCAACCGACCGGGGCCAAGGTTGGTCGATTCGGCGGAGATGCTGGCCGAGATATTTCATTCGCCGCAGGCGAGAGCGGGGACGGGTTGGCGCAGGCTCGTAAGGTAGCTGCACTCGCCAGAGTGCGGGCCGCCCGCGTTCTGGCGAGTGCAGCTACCTCACATCTCCACTCCGCGCCGGGGTGTACGTATCGAATGGGCTCGCCGCGACACCTACTGCGGCTTGGCGGGCGGGGCGGGCTTCTTGATCTTTCCGGTTTGCAGATCCTTGACCACTTCGGCCAGGATCGCCGGGTCTTTCTTCTCCAGGATGTGCTTGATCCGGCTCTCGGGAACGCCCAGGCGACCCATCATCTCCTCGACCGTTTTCCAGATTTTCGCCTTCTGCTTCTCGCCGGTCGCCAGATACAGGTTCGTCACATTCTCCGCCAGATGCTGTTCATCCAGCTGATCGCGGTTGTCGTAGAACCGCTTGATGATCTTCTGTTGAGACGGGGAGAAGTTGCGGTTTTCAGCCATGATCGTGGGGGGAGAGGGATGAAGCGGGGAGATCGTCGGACGACTGGGCAGGAACTTACCGGTTGCCAGCCAGTCTGGCAACGGCAAGGCGACCGCCGAGACCATCCGCCGTCCGGTGTTCTGTGCGATGGCAAAAATCGGGTGGGGTCTCCAAGATATGAATGCCACGCTGGACCGCCCTCCTCCGCTTGCGAACGACGCCATGCCGACTCTGATTTGCCCGCACTGTCAAACTCCCCAAGCGGTGTCCGATGAGGTCTTTCAAAAGAACCTCGGGAAGAAGTGTCGCTGCCGACAGTGTCAGAAGACATTTACGATTGAGGTCCAAACCCCGTTGCCCGCCGCCGAGCCGGAAGGGTTCGGGGATTTCGATTTTCTGAATGACGACTCGCCCGCGGCCGCTCCGGCTGCGCCCGCACCGGCTTCGGCGAAGCCCAAGGCCGCCGCGAAGCCAGCGGCAGCGGCTCCACTCCCGCCCGCCGCCGAGCCGGAAGGACTCGGGGATTTCGATTTCCTGAATGTCGCTGCACCAGCCCCCGCCCCGGCAGCACCTCCCCCGGCACCGGCGAAGCCCAAGGCCGCTGCGAAGCCTGCCCCCTCAGTCCCACCCCCACCCGCCGCCGAGCCGGAAGGGTTCGGGGATTTCGATTTTCTGAATGCCGATTCGCCAGCCCCAGCCCCGGCACCGACGGCACCTCCTTCGACTCCGGCGAAGTCGAAGGCTGCCGCGAAGTCTGCCCCCTCAGCCCCGCCGCCGCCCGCCGCTGCACCGGTTGAAGAACTCGATTTTTCCGGTTTGATGGCGGGCCACGGCAGTCCGCCCGTCGCCATATTCCTGGACCTGGGATTGTCCGAGCCCGCCCTGCCTGCCCTTGCGGAAGCTCCCGCGTTTCCGTCGTTCGACGCGGTGGCTCCCGCCCCCACGACTCCAACAGCAGCAGTTCCCAAACCGAATGCCCCGTTGACGTTCCCGTCTCAGCCCGCCCAGGTCAATGAGCCATTGATCCGCAGAAGCCAGGGCGGCAGTATCCAAACGCCACTTGGAAATGGAGTCGTACTCAACCAGAATTCCTCAATCACTCGTGAATGGATCACCATTTCCGACCCCGGATTTCCGACGCAATTGGTCGACGACACTGGAGTCTGCACCGGCTACGAAAAAGACAGTGACTCTGCGTCTGGTCATTGCATCTATCAGGCGAAGTATACAGTGCAGACGCAAGTCCCGATCTGTGCGATGGAAGTCCGGTTCCTCACATTCTCTCTCTGGGGAAGGCACGGCGTGACGCTCTCGGCAGTCGAGATTCAGGATATCGCACCGGACAAGACTCACGTCTTTGAGAAGAAGTGGAGCTTGAACTCGGAACACGAAGCGTGCGAGTACCACGCATCCATCGCCTTCATTTCGCAAATCCGCACCTCTGACGGAAAGGTGCTCCGTGCAGACATTGGCCCGATCCTCGCCGAAGCGAAACGCTTCTCGGAAAAGTTCTCGGCGGCTGACTTGGAGCCCACACCACGCAAACCCTGATGGATGGATTCGCAGATCGCGGGCCTGAAACTGCAACTCCTCATGACGCCAGCCGCGGGTTGGTCTACGATTCCGATCCGCTGTACGAAAGCACTTCTCCGTCACCGTGATGCCCTCCGCCAAAGTCACGACGCTGCACCGCTCCCTCACTCGGCACATCGCCCGCGAGGATGAGCCGCGCCAGCGCCCGCTGGACTACAAGTTGATCATGCGGCTGTTCGAGTTCACGCGGCCGTATGCGGCGAAGCGGAACTGGTTGCTGGTCACGGTCGGGCTGCGGTCGTTTCAGTTGCCCGCGTTGACGTGGATGGTGGCGGCGGTGATTCGCGGACCGGTGGCCCAGAAGAGCGTCCCCGGTGTGATGTGGGGAGCGGCGATCTTTGCGGTACTGGCACTCTCGACGCAGATCGTGATGCACTTTCGACAGCGGCTGGCCCTCGAGTTGGGCGAGGCCGTCGTCACCGACATTCGCAAGGCCGTCTTCGCTCACATCCAGCGCATGCCGATGCGCTGGTTCCACCAGACCAAGGTGGGCCGCGTCATCAGCCGCATGACCTCCGATGTGGAGGATCTGCGTCTGGGGGTCCAGGACGTACTCTTCGTGAGCCTCGTGCAGATCGGCCAGATGTTCCTCGCGGCCGCCGCGATGCTGTGGTACGACCGGGCGTTGTTCCTGATCGTACTCGGTCTGGCCCCGGTGATCTGGTTCATCAATCAGCACTTCCACAAGAAGCTGAGCGTGGCCCTGCGGAACATGCGCGAGTCGTTCAGTCGCATCACGGCCACACTGGCTGAATCGGTGGTCGGCATCCGCGTGACGCAAGCGTTCGTGCGGCAGGACGAGAACGCCCTGATCTTCGAAGAACTCGCGGAGGACCACTCGAAGTTCAACACCGTCGTGATGCGGACGCACGGCCAGTTCCTGCCGCTGCTGGAACTCAACAGCCAGGTGTTCATCGCCCTGTTGCTGGTGGTCGGCGGCTGGCGGGCCTTTCAACCGGGAAGCACGACCAACGTCGGCGATCTGGTCGGGTTCTTCTTCCTGGCGAACCTGTTCTTCGCCCCGATCTCGATC
>JAYTFV010000004.1:0-7165 GCA_043734065.1 Planctomycetota bacterium | reverse complement strand
GGGGTGCAGAGGGCGGCTCGACGGATGCGGCTTTCTGGCTAACCGCTGATCGCTGATGGCTGATCGCTTCATATTGGTTGCGGCTACGCCGCGCTGGGTTCATCTGTGTTCATCTGCGGCTCACACCTCATGAAACGGCAGACTGGCTCAGCCGTGGGACCGGGGCAGGAGATTGGGCGCATGGCCGGGACAGCAGATGAACCTGAACCTCACTTCGAGCGTGCCCGCTCCGCGAGGGGGCCATGACAAAGTACGTCTCGCACTCCGATCCGGTTGGCTGGCCATGCGACCGGACGAGTGGCCACAGTGCCGTCTGTTCCTCACTGTTTTCTAGCCGTCTCTTTTCCGATTGGGTGGATGCTGCTTCTCTGACATCGCAGGAGTGTGGCGAACCCCACTGAGGAGTTGAACTTCCCGCATTAAAACGAGTCAAACCATGACCACGATCGTTCGTCCGTGCTGATCTTTTGGAGCACGACCATCGAGGGATACAGAAGTCGAACGTAGTATCGATCGTATAAAACCCGAGGCAACACGAAACCCGCCAGCCCCGGAGGAACGACTCGTTGCAATGTCTTGGCCATCCGCCGGGACCAGGATTGCGGTCGTCGGCTGCCGTATTTTGCCTCCGCCAATCCCGGCAGGATCTTGTATGCCGGATATCGACTGAGGTACGAGACGGCCTTCGCCACAGCGGGCTGAGTGGTATCGTCGACCACGATGTAACCTCCCACGCGGACGAGTCGGTTCGCGTAAAAGAGATCGAGGAGTGTGTGGTCGAAGGTGTGCCATCCATCAATGAATGCGAGATCGAATTCTCCGGCGTGGCTCTGTGCCAAGCGTGGCAGCGCAAACTCCGAGGGCTCTTCGATTAATTCGAAATGGTCATATCCGGATCGTCTGAGGTTTGAAATGCCGACGCCGTGCCAATCGGTGCTTTGAAAGGGATCGATGATCGTGTGAAGTGCCTGATCTCGCGACGCCAGTGCCGCACAGAGGTGCATGGACGCCAATCCGTTCGCGCAGCCGACCTCCAATGTTCGGCGGATACTGGAATCCGACTGCACCAGCTGAAACAGCAACTCCCCTTCTCCGGGGTCGATCTCCCCCTGGAGTGGATAGTGCTGGCCTTGAGCATCTTGGACCTGCTGGGTGCGGTAGATCTCTGCAATGATCGGGTTCATGAATGCCTTGGTCGGACGTTGATCGCAGATCCGATCGAACTTGTGAATGCGGAACGTCGATCGGTCGATTGACAGAACTGTGGCTGTCGAACCTGTCGATGATGTTTCGGATTATGGGGAGTCGCGTCCCGGCCAGCAATGGCGGATGGCCGAAAGGGCGACTCCGAGGCAACTCAGACTACGGCTTGATCCGCCGCACCGCGTTGATCAACTCATCGAGTTTGGACAGGAACTTCGAGACATCTCGCCCCGCCATCGGACGGGGACCACCGGTGATCGCTCCTGTTTGACGCAGCCCGTCGAACAGGTCGCGCATGGCCAGCGTCTCGCCGATGTCGGCATCGGTGAACACCCGGCCTTTGGGGTCGAGGACGCGGGCTTGCTTGGCCACACACCGCGCCGCCAGCGGAATGTCGGAGGTGACCACGATGTCGCCCAGACCCGATTGCTCGGCAATCCAGTCGTCCACAATGTTCAGGCCGACCTCACTGCGAACCACCAGCTCGATCAGCGGGCTAGTGGGCACTCGCATCCAGTTGTTGGCCACCACCTTGACCGGCATCTGATAACGCAGGGCCACGCGGTAGATCTCATCCTTGACCGGGCAGGCATCGGCATCAATGTAAATCGTCAACATCAGCCTTCCCCAATTCCACCAAATGGACCACCGCTCGTCCGCTGATCGTCTCGCAGCGGAGGAGTTCGGCTGCGATCAATTCGACGGCCCGCCAGTTTTCGGGTTGAGCCAGCATGTGTTCGACCTTGGCCAGGAGCCGCTTCTGCAACCGCTCGGCCTGGCGCTCGCCGGCCCGCTGAATGGCGAGTCGTCGCACACTCTGCAAATCCCGCGCAGCTCCGTCCCAGGCATACTCTCCCGAGTGCCGCGCCTCCGCAGCCAGTCCGGCCAGCGAGATCAGCATCTCGCGCTCGATCCAATCCGAGGAAGAGATCCCCTTCCCCTCCCGAAACTCGCAACGCCCCAGCGTATCAAGCTTGGGCAGGATGCTCAGCCGCTGGACCGCTCGGCCCAACAAGAGGGCGATCACCGCGTGTCCGGCTTCGTGGTAGGCTGTCGATTCGGGGGTCGTCGAGGACATCGGCTTGCCAGGGGGAGTGAAGTTTGTCGCCTTTCGTTCCGCGAAAGGCGGTCTTTCGCGGAACGAAAGACGACAATAACAGTGCGAGGGGGCTCACCGTCAAAACCGGGCCTTTCGCCCGGAGAGGTACTGCACCAGCGCGTGATCGAACCGCATGCTGGTGTCGAGTTCCACGAAGTCGGCCCCCATGCCGAGGCACTCCTTGCGATACTTCGCTCGCAACTCGCCGATCGCGTGCAGGTAGTCGGTCTTGATCGCCTGGGCATCGACAACCAGGTTTTCCCCCGACTCCGGCTCCAGCAGATCGAGCATGCCATCGAATGGGAAGTGGACCTCGCTCTCGTCCAGGACATGGAAGATGATCACGTCGTGCCCGCCAAATCGCAACTGCCGAATCGCCTGAATCACCGGTTCCGGCTCGACCAGTAAATCGGAGAAGACCATCACGAGGCTCTTGTGTTTGAGCATGCTCGCGGTCTGACGCAGATTGCGGGCGACATCGGTTTTGCCGGTCGGCTTCGTGCGGGCCAGCAGGGCCAGGATGTTCGACAGCTGGGTTCGCTTGCTCTTCGCGGGCAAGCTCGCGCGGATCTTTTCGTCAAAAGTAATCAGCCCCACCGGATCTTGCTGATGCACCATCAAGTACGCCAGCGCGGCCGCCAGGCAGACCGAGTATTCAAACTTCGTGAGATCCTGCCGATACGTGAACGCCATGCTCTCCGACAGGTCCATCAGCAGATAGCCGGTGATGTTCGTTTCGGCCTGGTACTTCTTGACGTAGTAGCGGTCGGTATTGGCGTAGACCAGCCAGTCGATGTCCTTGGGATCGTCCCCCGGCGAGTAGCGGCGGTGCTCGCTGAACTCGACGCTGAAGCCCTGAAACGGACTCGTGTGCAGCCCGGACAGAAACCCCTCGACAATGAACCGGGCGCGCAAGTCGAGCCGGGCGACCGTGCGGATCACCTCGGGCTTCAGGTATTGCTCGGCACCGGGCATGGGGGAGTGGGGAGTGGGGAGTGGGGAGTGACACAAAAGCCCACCGGTGGAAACCGGTGGGCCTGCTTCACTCTAGGCCCTAGGCCCTCCCCCTAAAACAGCGGCGCCCGCCCGAGTTGCCTCCGCACCACGGCCCATTGGCCCGCGTGCATCAGCCAGTGGCTCCCCTGCATCGAGACCGCCGCGGCGAGGTTCGGGGCATAGGGGCGGATCATCTCGGGGGACGGCTTGTCGAGGTCTTGATCGCTCAGCTTGGTCAGCGCGACCAGCGTGGCAGCCCGCTGCTCGCGATAGACCTTCAGCAGTTCGGCCTTCGTCAGCAGCTTGGCGGGATCGTTGCTGCTGGCGGTCTCCTTCGTGTATTTCTCCGCGAAGCCCGCAGGCAACGCGGGCATCGAGCCGGGCACGGCGGCCCCCATGATGTGGTTCTCCGAGGCGATGATGTGACCCAACTGCCAGTTGATGTGGTTGGCCGTCGGAGCCGGACGGTGCAGCAGCTCGGCCTCGGTCAGGTCTTCGAGGTAACCCAGGCTGACGAATTCGGCCATATCGAGGCCGACCTTGATGGCTTCACGAGAGTTCATGGAGGTGTCCTTTTCGTACGGGGGAATCTGTGGAAGATGACGGTAGCTGCGTTCGCCAGAACGCGGGGAGTCCGCACCGAATCCTATCCCAACCGGATGCCAGAGTCGACAACCGACTGTTGGAGTCCAGGCTTCAGCCTGTCTGGGGTCTGGCAATGCCCGATCACCCATCGCGGGCGAGGCAGCCTAAAGGCTGAACTCCAACAGTCGAGCCGGCTCCCGACCCCCGACTCACTGATGCGTGAGCGTATCCATCTGACGCGGGGTCAACAGGCCCCAACTGGGCGGGTTGAGGTTCGAGTTCGGGACGCGGCTCGACAGGATCGTGCTAATCGCACGGGCGGTGGCGGGGGCCAGTTTGGCCTGCCAGTTCTGAGTGCTGGCACTCCATTCGCCGGGCCAGCCATCGTAGTAGCTGATGAAATACTGTTCTCCGGTGCGGGGGTTGGTGCGCCACTCGCCCCACGGGCAGCAGGTGTAACGATGCTTGGGCAGGAACAGATGCACCTGGGCAAACGCCATCGCCGGAGCCTGCAGCGCATTAGGGTTCCGGAACATGCGGGAGGCCGCCGAACCCGGATGCAACCGGTACGACACCGCCACGAACATCAGGTCGCGTTCCAACTCGGGGCCAGTGGGTCCGGGGCCAGGAGGGCGCTCCGAGTGACGCAGCACCAGCGGGAGGTTCGTGTCCTTGTATTGCACATCGAGCAGCAGCCGTAGAGGACGCTGCGCCTGGCCGACCAGTTGATTGGCGAGGACTTGATCCCCTCCCGCCAGGTCGAGAGCCCACGGCATGAGATATTGCCTGACCAGCCGGGATCTTTCGCTTCGCGCCCGAGTCAGATCGCCAGCCGGATCGACGAGGTAGGTGACATCCACTCCGCTTGGGCTGGCATCGATCACCGGCAAGGTTCTGGTGCGCGGGTCATCTTCCCCACCAGAATTGACCGCTCGACCGGAAGTCGTCCAGAGCTGGACCAGCAGTGGGCCTTGTGGGCCATCGGGGTTGTTGGCGGCATTCGGGCCGCGCCAGAGTCCGTTGTTGCGGGCAATCTGGCGGGTCACTTGATCGGCGAGCAACGGAATCTGCTTCACGATGTCGCGGCGGAAGGCCGGGATCGGGCGGTCGGGGGGCAGTTGACCCGGCAGGCCCTGCAACACCTGCTCGAACAGGGGCAAGACCATCTGCACCAGGGGCGAACTGGCCTGCGGCGTCCCCTGCGTCCCGCGCATCACCGCGACCCCCGCCAGGATGTCGGCCTCCAATTGATTCGCGAAGGCAATGGCGTTCATGCCTCGGGCGAGTATGCCCACCCCGCTCTGCCCGCCCGCGTCCGCCGCGTTCTGCAGGCGGACTTTCGAGTCCAGATGCCGGGCGGAGTTCAGCAACAACAGCAACAGCCACGTGCAGCCCAGCATCACGAACACCGTCAGCAGGCTGATGACGCCCGACTCGTCAGAGTGGAGGCGAGTGAGCTGCGTCGAACAGGATTTGAACAGACCGACGAACAGTGATGAGGGCATCGTTCGCGTGCCCCACGGTCGGAGTCTCATGGATCACTCCTCTCGCCAGGGGTAGACGAAGGGCCGGTTCGATTGCAGACCGGCCAGCGTCAACGTCGCCGACCCGACCACCGGCACGCGGTCGAGACGGCCCGATGCTCCGACCCAGTTGGCCGCCAGACCGCCCGGCACTCGGCCCCACATCACCCGCTGGAACAGCCAGCGTCCGGGGCCGGGAACCAGCGAGACCTCATGAGACACGATCACGGTCACCGATTCGTCCCACCCGGCCTCGTTCCCCTCATGCGGCACCACCGGATGCCCCACGGGGTTATACGTCGGCGACAAGCGCGGCTGGCCCATGAACGCCAAACGCACGCGCGTATTGGCGGCGGAGTAGCTCCAGCGATTGGCGGCGGCTGTCCGCCAGCGACCGATACGCGGGTCGTTGGTCAGATTTTGGAACGCCAGAAAGGCATCGACCGCGTCGCTCACATCGCTACCCCCCGCGCGCGGGCCGTTGACGGCTCGGGCGGGGGAGATGGCCACGCACGCCTGGACCGCAGCTGCTTGAATCTCACGAAACTTGCGAGAGTTCTGAGCGACGCCGGGGATCAGGTCGATCGGCTGGCCCCGCGTGAAATAGACATCGATCTCGTCTTCGCCAGTCGCGTCGTTGCCGCGCGTCGGATCCTGGTCCTCGACCCAGGACGGAATCCACACCACCGCCGCTCGGGCGGAGGCGAACGCGGCGTAATGCACCGTCATGATGCCGATCAGCACCTGGCTCAACTGGACCAGCAGCAGAATCGTGCCCACGAAGAACGGGAGCGTCAACACCAGGGCCAGGCTCTGGACGCCGCCGTCTTCGCACTCGTCGAGCCCTCGCAGTCGCGAACGGAGACGCTGCCAACCGGAATGGAAGGGCTGTGGCATGGTGGGACTGCCCCGCGTTTGAATGTTCCGCAACGGAGTCATGTAATTGCGACAACCTTTGTCAACCTGACAAGTCGGTTGAACGCTCCCACATCGTAACGGATGTAGCAGATGTGGCGATGGTAAGTCAGTCAGAATCTGCGGTTGCGGCGAGTTGTGCACCTTGAACGGATTATAAGACTGGCATACGGCATGCCAAATGCTTCGTGTCCGAACGGTCACGAGGGACAGTGCCACGATCTCATCGAGCAGGAGGCTTTCTCCGCCAACGGGCGTGTGCTGTTCGAAAAGCGTGTTGCCATGAACGAAGTCTCTGAATCCACCTTGTACACCACGGGCGATGTCGCCCGCATTTGCCAAGTCGCCCCGCGAACCGTCAGCAAGTGGTTCGACACCGGTCGCCTGAAGGGCTACCGCATCCCCGGCTCGCTCGACCGCCGCATCCCCCGCGACAACTTGATCGAGTTCATGCGGTCGCACGGCATGCCGCTGGGCGAACTCGGTGCGGCTCAAGGGGGCAAGGTGCTCATTATTGGCATGCCCGCGTTCGAACGGTCGATCGTGGAGAAGCTGCTGTTGGCCTCGGGGATGACGATCAGTTCGGCGGAGAATGCCTTCGAGGCGGGGGCGTTGGCGATGGAGCAGCGGCCGCAGTGCGTGGTGATTGATGAATCGATCGGGTCGAATGAGGCCCGGATAATCGCGAACTACTTCAAGAGTGCTGGGCGCGATGCCTCGACCCGCGTGGTGGGACTGGTCTCCGACGACGATATCTCCGATTCGACATCCTCCAAAGTCTACGACGAGAAGTTCCGCCGCCCATATGACCCCGCCCTGCTGGCCGTGCGAGTGAAGTCTCTGG
>JAYTFV010000003.1:0-16895 GCA_043734065.1 Planctomycetota bacterium | reverse complement strand
GTCTTCGTGCCCGAGGTGCCCGCGCTGTATCCCCCCGGTTTCCAAACGTGGGTCATAGTCGAAGAGATCTCGAAGCCACTCGAGGGCACCTTCCGCTCGACCCACTTCCGAGGCGTCACCACGATCGTCCTCAAGCTGTTCAACATCGTCCAGCCGGACGTGGCCTGCTTCGGGGCCAAGGATTATCAGCAGCAGACAATCATCCGCCGCATGGTGACGGACCTCGATCTGCCCGTCGAGGTCGTCGTCTGCCCGACCGTGCGCGAGCCGGATGGCCTCGCCCTCAGCAGCCGGAATGTCTACCTCAGCAAGAAGGAGCGGACGATCGCCCTCTCGCTGTCGCAGTCGCTGGCCCTGGCCCAAGCACGGCTCGACGCAGGCGAACGCGACCTCGCTTCGATCACGCAAGCGATGCGGGCCAAGCTGCAAGCCCACCCGGAGATTCAGGTCGACTACGTCGTCATCGCCGACGCCGACTCGCTGGGAGAGTTGACCTCGCCCCAGCCGTCGATGGTGGCCTTGATCGCCGCGCGAGTCGGAACGACCCGGCTGATCGACAACCGCATGCTGACCGCCTCGTAGCCCGTTGTAGCTGCGTTCGCCAGAACGCGGGGTGCCAGAACCCGCTGGAACGATGGAGACAACCCTCGCCAACTTCCTCTCCGAATGACAACGCCGAGCCAAGTCGCCCACCTTCTGGCGAAGGTGGCTACGAGAAGGTAGCTGCGTTCGCCAGAACGCGGGCGACCGGAACCAGCGGAGACTTCCGAAGTCTCGGAAGACTTCGGAAGTCTGTGGGCCACCGTGTACGCCCCGCGTTTCACCCACTCACCAGTCTGCCCTTCGACAGGTCTCCGCCATGCCGACCCCTGCTCTCCACGGTCTCAAACTGCTCTGCTTCGTCGGCGACGACTACGAAGATCTCGAACTCTGGTATCCCAAGCTGCGCATGGCCGAGGCCGGGGTGTCGATGACTCTGGCCGGACTGGAAGCCCACCAGAAGTATACGGGGAAGAACGGCTACCCCTGCCTCTCCGATGCCGCCATTCGCGACATGCAGGCCGATGACTTCTGCGGTGTCCTCTGCGCGGGTGGTTGGATGCCGGATAAGCTGCGGCGCGAGGCCCGGGTGCTGGAACTGATTCGCACCTTTCACGAACGCGGCCAGTTGATCGCAGCCATCTGCCACGGAGGCTGGATGCCGATCTCGGCTCAGGTCTATAGCGGGGTGAAGGTCACCGGATCGCCGGGCATCAAGGACGATCTCATCAACGCGGGGGCCCTCTGGTCGGACACCTCGGTCGTAGTCGACCGGCACTTCGTCAGTAGTCGCAAGCCCGACGATCTGCCGGAGTTCTGCGTCGGGATGCTGCAAGTGCTCTCCGAATACCGGTCCCAGCCCACCAAGTCCCCATAGGACGGGCCCATTGGCCCGTCCCCGCGAACCGAACGAGGAACGGAGGAATTCCGTTCCACAAGTGTTCCGCTTCGTTCACAGGCTGGCCCCCGGCATCCTTCGAATGAGTCGCATTCGCTGTGGTAGCGACACGATAGCACAACCCTGCCACAAGTTCGGGAATTGCCAGCGGGTAGTCGCCTAGTCTCAGAATGGGAGTGACGACCTTCTCAGCGTCGAACCATGCGTACTCCCATTCCTGACGAACGTATTCGGAATTGACGGCTTGTGGCCCGACCACCCGTAGCAGGCGGTCACGATGGGTGATCGCTTCGCGAATTTCCTGATGAAATGCGAGCCCGCGCGTTGGCATGTTGACCCGATCGAACCAGACATCAAACTCAGCAGCCTGTAGGTCAGCGTAAAGGCGATGAACGAATGGTTCGTCGTCCTGCTCCCCTCTCCCCGGGGGAGAGGGGAACAGGATGTCGTTCGGTCGGGTCGCGCGGGTTGTGGCCGAAGGCGACCCTAAGCTCGACCGACTGCTCATTTCTGGAACCCCGATCGGGGTCGGACTCATGGAGAGCCTTGGCTGTCAGGCGAGAGTCTCGACCACCCGTGTGCGAATGCCCTCGTGAGTCTTCTGTCCGAAGTGGCTGGTCTGTGGCGACTCTGGGACGTTGTGACGGGGCATGTCCTGAGTGATACTACACCCCATTCGCCATCGGGATTGCTCGATGTGCCCCGTTCGTGTCGAGTCAGCCACGTCGCAGAAAGAGCTTCCCATGCACGTCGCCATCGTCACTGCCGGAGGAGCGGGGATGTTCTGCGGCTCGTGCATGCAGGACAACACCTGGGCGCGCGGACTGATGGCCACCGGGACGCGGGTCACGCTGATCCCGACCTATACCCCGATTCGCGTCGACGAGCCGAACCAGAGCCAATCCCGCGTCTTCTTCGGCGGCGTCAATGTTTACTTGAATGCGAAGTCACGGCTGTGGGCCGGGCTGCCGCTGTGGTCGAAGTCGTGGCTCGACACTCCGTGGATCATCCGCAAGCTCACGCGGTTCGGCGTGAGTTACGACGCTGCCAAACTCGGCGACTTGACCCTCACGATGCTGGCTGGCGGTGACGGCCCACTCCGTGCAGCCGGGGAGGAACTGGCCCGCTACATCGGTCGGGAACTCAAGCCGGATATTGTGGTGTTCAGCAACGCCCTGCTCAGCGGCTGCCTGCCGCAGCTCAAAGCCGAGTTCAGCGGCCCGATCGCCTGCGTTCTGCAAGGCGACGATGTCTTCCTCGACGCCCTCCCCGACTCCCACCGCAGCCGCGCCATCGCAGCGGTGTCGGAGCGGGCCAACCGGTTTGATGGGTTCTTGACGCATTCGCGGTTCTATCGCGATCGCATGGCCAAGATGCTCAGCCTCCCCGTCGAGCGGTTCCAGACGATCCCGCTGTCGATCGATCTGGACCCGCATACCGGGACGCCGGGTGAGCGCGAGGGGCAGCCGTTCACGATCGGGTATTTCGCGAGATTGGCTCCGGAGAAGGGGCTGCACCATCTGTTGGAGGCGTTCGCGTTGCTGCATGCGAAGCACCCGGAGGCCCGTCTGCGGATCGGCGGGTATGAACCGGCCCAGCACCGCCTCTATATCCGCGAGCAACGTCGACGAGCGGAGTTCATCAGTCCGAAGATCGAGTTCAGCGGCAGCCCCGAGACGATCGAGGAGAAGGTCGCGTTCTACCGGTCGCTCGATGTGCTGTCTGTGCCGACCGACTTCGCGGAGCCGAAGGGGCTCTCGGTGCTGGAGGCGTGGGCCAACGGCGTCCCGGTGGTCCAACCGGCAGTGGGGGCCTTTCCGGAGTTGATCGGAGCTGACGGGGAAGGGGGCCTACTGGTGCCGCACCGCAGCCCGCGCGACCTGACTGAGGCTTGGGCCAGTCTGCTCACCGACCGGTCCAAGCGGCTGACTCTGGCACAAGCGGGCTACCATAAGGTCCGCGAACAGCACTCGCACAAAGCGACAGCCCGGCTGACGATGAAGGCACTGGAGGCTATCCGACGAAGCGTGTAGCCCCGACTGCGCCACCCGTCGGGGCGACTGGCCAGCTCACTCACGGATCCACGGCCTGCACGCGGTACTCCCGCCCGTCGACGCTCACCTGACCCAGAACGGCTCCGTCCTGGTGGGCCACCAGCACGCCGCCGTGATGCTGGCTGGTGAGCGGTAGATCGCGGTCGAGCGTCCACGCTGTCCCCTCCTTTCGCATCAGTCCCGCAGCGATGTACACCGGCGGCTGGTCACCGCCCGTGACGAGGAAGCAATTCTCGGACACCGTCAGCGGTCGCCACTTGGTCTCTGAATTGGTCGGGAAGCCCGCCGCGGTGAGGCTTCTCCCCGCGTCTTCGCGGGCGGCTTGCAGTTGCGACTCTTCGAACTTCGCCTCGCCGATCATCAAGGAGACCGAACCCGCAATCGCATCCGCTGGGACCGACAGTAAATCGGCTGGTCCCAGCGTCTTCTCCCCGAGCCGCAGCACCCAGCCGGTTCGAGTCCGGGCCGAATTGCGGATCAACCCATCATGCGTCCAGTGCAGCTGGGCCGGGAGCAGCATGGGGAGATGCGACGGCGCGGGGACCGGCGAGGAGCCGAGTTTCGGCTGCCATTTGAGCCACTCTTTTTCGATCTGTTCGCTGAGTGGGAAGCGGAAGCCATCACTGACCGGTTCGCCCGGTTCGGGAGGCACGGCGAGTCCGATCCCGCCTTGGAGCAGTGACTCGACGGGGCTGATGTGAACCGAGAGTTCGGTCAGGCCGCCCTGGAATCGCACTCCCGACATGTTCCAGAACACGGTGCCAGACCGGATCAGGTGGCGGAACTCGGGGCGGATGTAGAGGCGGGCCTCGACGCGACTCTGATCGAGGGTCAGTCCCGAGGCGATGACCCCGCCGACTCGGAGCCGCCGGTAATAGACAGCTGTGCCGGGCGAGAGCCCCTGGGCGTCGGGGGATTCGAGGATGATCTCGATGCCGCCGGGGAAGTCGAGGTCGGGCAGCGGCGGTTCCTCGAGGCCTCGGAACCTGGCGATCGACGGACCGGTCGACGCCCCCGGTTGGATCGCGATGTATTTGGCTCCGATGACTGTATCGAGACCACCGACCCCGGTCAGATCGAACTGCGGGCGGACGATCCAGAACCGAGTTCCTTCGTGAGCCAATCGGTCGCCATCGGGGGTGAGTTCGACCCGCACGATCAGTTCTTTCAGCGATGCGGCGAAGTGGACCTCGTCGACCTCGCCGACCACGACGCCGTGATATCTCAGTTCATTCCCGGCCTTGATCCCGTGTCCTTCTTCGAAGGTGATCTCGATCCGCCGAGGCTGGTTGAGCCAGCCCCGCAGTGCGATCCCGCCGACGATCAGCAGTGTGATAACCGGAATGATCCAGACCCCCCAGGTCGGCCAATGGAACCACGGACGCTTCTGCTTGGCGGGGGGGAACTGCGACGCGGGCACGGTCCGCTCAGACGGGGCAGGTTCAGCGGGAGGAGTCGGAGACTCTCCCCCAGCAATCGACTCGGCCCACAACCCATGCGGGTCAAACGCCAGCGAGGCACTCAGGCTCGTCACTACAAACATCGCGAACAGCACCAGCCCCGGCCCGGCTCCAAAATGGATCAGCCCGCCCAGCTTCACGAACGCCACCAGCACCGCCACCAGCAGCACATCGAGCATCCCCCACCGCCCCAGATGCTCGACCGCCCGATAGGTGAACGCCAGGTGTTTGGGCTGCATCCGCCACTGCGGCTGACACAGGAACAGCAAGCCCGAGAGCTTCACGATCGGCAGGATGATCGAGAACAAAAGCACGATGACTCCGACGAGCAAGTGCCCCTCGGCAAATAATGCCCACATCCCGTGGAGCAGGCTGCTCTCGTGCGTCTGGCCGAGTTGTTCAATGCGCAGGAACCGCCACGTCACCGCCGGGATGTAGAGCACCAGCGCAGTGACGCACAGGGCCAGGGCCAGCCGGTTCCGTGCCTCGCCCGCCCAGCGCGATCCGAGACCGGTCTCGCAACGACCGCAGACCTCACCGGGGGTGGCCTGGGACCATTGGATCAGGCCGCAGCAGTGACAACTGTGAAGTGGCATCTTGGACCTCCAACGTCGGCGATGTCGCTCTGCGACTCGCATTCCACATGTGGGGAAGTGGTTCCCACTGAAGTCTTACGACTTTCGCATCTTGTGCCAACGATTGTTCCAGGTTGTGGCGAAAACGCCACTGTCGGTTTTCGGCTTCATGCCGGGGAACGCCGTGCTGGGTCGCCAGAAGATGATAAATTTCAGGAGACCTTGGAGGCGGGCGGTCTGCCTCGACTGGCCCACTGAATCCGGGAATGCGAGAGATGATGTCGATCGACTCGAATCTCATCGGCTTCTTGGGAGTCTTGGCGGACTTTCCGTGGCGCACGGTCACGGCCTGCCTGGTCGCGGTTGTGGGTGGTGTGATCGCTTGGATCGTCGCGTCGCGCAAGCCCCCCGAGGAACCCAACCCGCTGATTCCGGAACTCGACTATCTGCGGTCGCTGTTGTCGCTACGAGACTGGGAACTGATCCTCACACGCCGTTTTCTCGGAGCCCACAATCTCTCGGGCCGACTGCGGGTGTTGCTCGAAGCCCTGGTGGCCGACCCTCAGCTGGGCTTTGCGGCGATCTTTCGGCTCGTGGGGCACGAACCCAAGCTGGAACAGGCGATCGGACTACTGCCGGAATCGAGTCGCAAACTGACCATCAGTCCTCGGGTGGCGCGGGATACGGTCTTTCTGGGATCGATCGCGATCTTCGAATCGGAAGTGACCGCGATGAGGTCCATTGAGGGACTCTCGACCCTGGAACGATCACGGCTCACAAACCTGTACTGCCTGCGACTGGGGAACATTCAGAACCCGTGGGGACTGCTCATCAGTTCGGAACTGCCCGCCGTTCAGTCGGGTGATACGGCGAGCTTGAGTGGCTGGGAACATCTCACATCAATCCTGGGTGAAGAACTCGCCTTGCAGGAGTCGATTGACCAGCAGGGCAATGAACTCGCCCTCTCCCGTGAAATGCTCGAACTGAGGTCGCTGGCCGACAAACAGTTCCGCAGCCCGTCGCATCTGTTGCAGGAGTTTCTCAAGCGGCTGGCGGAGATGACCGACTTCGAACAGGCCACCCTGGTGCTCAATGAGGAGGAGCAGGAGCTGTGCGAAGTCCCACTGCTGCGGGGTGGCGGTCCGATGACACGCGATCTGATGGCGGGCTGGGAAGTCGCCGAGACTCTGCTATTCGCCGGAGCCAGCGAGACTTCGGCCACAGCGATCTGGACCGAAACGGAACTCCAACGACTGGGCGTCAGTGGACCGTTTGCCTTCGCATTGATGATCCCACTGCATCATCACGATTGGAATATGGGCCAGATCTGCCTGACGCGGCGATCGACGGCGGCGATCGAGGAGAGTACGCGCAAGCTGATCCACTGGGGGGCTCAGTTTCTCGTCGAACTTGTGGCCCGCACGATTGACCGGGCGGCAATCGAGATGCAGGCCAAGCGGGACGGATTGACGCACCTGGCGAACCGTCACACGTTCGACATCGAGTTGGATCGGACGATCGACCGGGCCAATCGTGTCGGAGACGATCTGTCGCTGATCATGCTCGACCTGGATCATTTCAAGGCGGTGAACGATACGCACGGCCATTTGGGAGGGGATGCGGCCCTCAAGGCAGTCGCCCGCATCGTCGAGCGCTCGGTGCAAACCACGCGCGGCGGGGACCAGCCGCTGGTCGCCCGTTACGGCGGCGAGGAGATGGTCGTTCTGCTTCCCGGCGTCGGTGAAGGCGGCGCGCGGCGGATCGCCGAGTCGATCCGCGAGGCCGTCCGGCGCACTCCGATCCCCTTCGAAGGCGGCGAGTTTCGCATCACGCTCAGCGCGGGCGTCTCGATGCGGAGCGATGAGATCACGACCCCTCGCGAACTCATTTCCGCAGCCGATGCCGCCCTCTACCGTGCCAAGGCCAACGGGCGCAATCGCGTGGAAGTCACCGCGTCCACCCAGGGGCAGCCCGAGCCATCCGTCAGTGCCACGGGGTCTCCGTAACTGCGTTCGCCAGAACGCGGGCGATCGCTCTCGGAGTTCTCGGATGCCAGCAGACTTCCGAACGAGTGTGGTCGCCATTGGATGCAGAATCCACGGGCTTCGACCTACTCTTCCACCCCGCAGGCGTGGCCCCAGGCCAGTTCAGGGCCGTCGACCATGGCCAACTCCCCACCCCGGCAGGGGTCGAAGCCCATAGCCGGTGGTGAGCGAAGCGTCACCACCGGCTATGGGCCGGAATCCATCGGGATAAAGAGGGCTGGCGAACGAGGAGACTGGAGTCCGTCACGTCGGCTTGTCCCATTCTGCGGGGTTGAAGACTCGAATGCTGCGTAGAATGGCGACGGCACAGACTTCCGATGTCTCGGAAGTCTGTCGCAAGTGTATGCTGGATCGCCATTCGCCCACGGTCTGGCGAACGCGGCTACGGTCTGGCTGGCGACTCGATTGCCGCTGCCTGCAATCTGAGTTATCGTCGGCTGGCTGGCCGCGTGGCTGGTCAATGAGGTGCGGATTGTGTCTGCCGACTCATGAGGGAGCCTTCCTGAAACACGGGAGGAACTCGGTTTGAGTCCGTCGAGGAATGGAAACGTGAAGAAGCGTGTGGTTCTGGCGTACAGCGGCGGGCTGGATACCTCGGTGCTGGTCGGCTGGCTGATGGACGAGGGGTACGAGGTCCACTGTCTCTATGTCGACCTCGGGCAGCCGTGCGAAGACCGGGTGGCGATCCTGAAGAAGGCGCTCGACATCGGGGCCGCCTCGTCGGAGATTGTCGATGTCCGCGAGGAGTTGTGCCGCGACTTCGCCTTCCCGGTCCTGCAGTGGCAGGCGAAGTACGAGAATATCTACCTGCTGGGCACTTCGATCGCGCGGCCGCTGATCGCCAAGGCGTGCCTGCAACGCGCTCGCGAGATCGGGGCGGTCGCCTTCGTTCACGGAGCGACCGGCAAGGGGAACGATCAGTGCCGGTTCCAACTGGCCGCTGAGGCCCTCGACCCCGGCGTGAAGATCATTGCCCCGTGGCGGATGGAGGCGTTTCGCGAGAAGTTCCCGGGCCGCACGGAGATGATTGCCTACTGCGAAGCGAAGGGCATCCCGGTCAAGGCGACCTCGAAGAAGCCCTACTCCAGCGATGAGAACTGCCTGCACATCAGCTACGAGGCGGGCCTGCTGGAAGACCCGAAGGTCGACGGCATTGCGGTCGTCGACTTCGGGATGACCGTCTCGCCGCAGGAGGCTCCCGACAAAGAAGAGACCGTCAAGATCGGATTCGAGTCGGGCGTCCCGGTCAGCGTCAATGGGAAGTCGCTGAACTCGATCGATCTCGTGACTGAGCTGAATGTGATCGGCGGTCGCAACGGCATCGGCCGTATCGACATCGTCGAGAACCGGTTCGTCGGCATGAAAAGCCGCGGTGTGTACGAGGCCCCCGGCATGACCATGCTCTACGCCGCCCACCAGGGCCTGGAGCAACTCACGCTCGACCGCGACCTGACCCACCTCCGCGACCGCATGGCCCCCGAGATCGCGGAGATGGTGTACTACGGGTTCTGGTACTGCGCCAAGATGGACGCCCTGATGGCCTTCATCAAGGAGACCCAGAAGCCCGTCACCGGCGAGATCCAACTCACCCTCTACAAAGGGAATCTGCGAGTCTCCAGCCGCACGTCGCCGTATAGTTTATACGACGACGCCATCGCCTCCATGGAAGCCGGCGGCAGCTACAACCAGACCGACGCCGAAGGCTTCCTGCGGATCATGGGCTTGCCGCACCGGGTCCAGGGGCGGGTTCGGCCACGCGGGTATTAGAAGGAGCGGATGAATGCCACTACTACAGCAGATTCGATTGGAGAACCTCCTTTCGTTCGGCCCTGGTACGCCTGTATTGGAGTTGCGACCGCTGAATGTTCTGATCGGGCCGAACGGTGTGGGCAAGTCGAATTTGATCGAGGCTATTAGTCTGCTGAAGGAGGCAACGCGGAATCTGGCAGATGCGGTGCGAGGATCGGGCGGAATTCGTGATTGGATTTGGAGGGGATCGAATCATTGGGATCGGTCCGTTGTTTCGGCCTGGATTGTTTTCGATAATCTACAGTACCCGCTCTGGCATCGCTTTGGTTTCCAGGAGCAAGAACAACAGTTCCGTCTCGTCGAAGAGCATGTGGTAATTGACGGCCCTCTTCAGGATGCATATCGGCCACCAGAAGACATTCTCTATGACTTCCAAAATGGAGTTTCGCCCGTCATCCGCAATACTAACGAGCAGGTGACGAAACTTGATTATGTTGCCAACGAACGGCATCGCTCAATCCTGTCTCAGGTTCGCGATCAAACCCAGTATCCAGAAGTTACGTTCATCGGCGAACAGTATGAACAAATTCGCCTCTATCGCGAATGGTCATTCGGTCGGACCACTCCGGCACGTCTCCCGCAGAAAGCCGATGGCCGGAGTGACTACCTCGAATCCGATTGCAGCAATCTCGGCATGGTCCTCAATCGCATTCGTCGTGACCCCGTTCAGAAAGAACAGCTCATCGAGCGGCTGAACGATCTGTACCCCGATATCAAAGATGTCGATGTCAGTATCGAAGGCGGCACGGTGCAGGTGTTTCTGACCGAAGGCAAGTTCGCAATGCCTGCGACCCGTCTCTCGGACGGGACGCTGCGGTATCTGTGTCTCCTCGCGATCCTGCTGCACCCGACACCACCACCGCTCATCTGCATCGAGGAACCAGAACTGGGCCTCCATCCCGACGTAATGCCCGCGATCGGAAAGCTCCTCAAGCAAGCGTCCGAACGAACCCAGCTAATCGTCACGACCCACTCGGAAGTGCTGGTCGATTCCCTCAGTGACAGCCCGGAAGATGTTGTCGTGTGCGAAAAGCACGACGGATGTACGACGTTCAATCGGCTCGATGCGGATCGGCTGAAGGTGTGGTTGGAAGAATACACACTCGGAACACTCTGGCGGCGAGGCGACCTCGGGGGGAATCGGTGGTAATGAATGCTCGCGTTACGATCTATGTGGAAGGCGGCAGTAGAGGGGCTCTCGCGACGGCATGCCATAAGGGGTTCAGGCTATTCTTCGAGCGGGCAGGACTAACGGGGCGAATGCCGAAAGTCCTGCCCTGTGGTCCCCGAGGGGAAGCATTCAAGAACTTTCGTTTGGCGATCACGAATCCGCACCCTGACGAATTCCCTCTCCTGCTCGTCGACAGCGAAGGTCCGATTTCTGAAACGCCGTGGCAACATGTCCTCCATCGAGTGGGAGACGAATGGAAGAAGCCTGATGGTGCGGAGGATGTTCACCTGCACTTCATGGTCCAGTTGATGGAATCCTGGTTCCTGGCCGACCGCGCTGAACTTAACAAATACTTCGGCTCCGAGTTCAAAGAGAGCAAACTCCCCAAGGGAAACAACCTCGAAGCGATTCCGAAGCAGCAAGTGATCGAGGGACTGAAAGCCGCGACCAAAGAATGCGGTCGTGACAAGACCTACCACAAGGGGCGTCACTCCTTCGAAATCCTCGGGAGGATCTCTCCGCAACTCGTCGAAGCGGCGTCGAAGTCTGCCAAGCGGCTCATCGCCCAACTGAAGACTCCTTCGACGCCGTAGGGTGAATCGCCCGCGTTCTGGCGAACGCAGCTACGGGAGGGGCTCGCCTGACAAGTTACTTGCCACCGCGTAGCATGCGGGGCGGGATGGACTCACTGCCTGCGCGGAATGGCCCCAATGACTGACGAGATCGATGAGACGGAAGAACTGCCGCCGACGCTGAATGAGCTGGCGTGGGATCTGGTGCAGCAGGCGCTGAACGTGGCGGACGATCTGCGGATCGAACCGGTCGACAACGACAGCGGGGCGTGCATTCTCGATTTTGGAGTGGAGGCTCCGGGGTCGATCGGGGCGGGGTTGGCGCTAGCGGAGGTGTGTCTGGCCAGCTTGGCCGAGGTCGCGATCCATCCCGGTGAGGTCGCCGGGGTCGGGTGGCCGCATTTGTTTGTCCAGACCGATGCTCCCTTGGAGGCGTGCCTGCTCAGCCAGTACGCCGGGTGGAAGGTCTCGGTCGGGAAGTATTTCGCGATGGGGTCGGGGCCGATGCGGGCCGCCTATGCCCATGAGGAGATATTCAAGGAACTCGACTACCGCGAGGCCGCCGACGCCGTCGTCGGCGTGCTGGAGTCGAGCAAGCTCCCCACGAAAGCCGTCGTCGCCGAGATCGCCAAGCGGTGCGGCGTCGAGCCGGAGCAGGTCGCCCTCCTGGTCGCCCCGACCGCCAGCCTGGCCGGGAATATGCAGGTCGTGGCTCGCAGCGTCGAGACGGCCCTGCACAAGCTGCACACGCTCGGCTTTGACATCTCGCGGGTCGAATGCGGCAGCGGCACAGCTCCGATTCCGCCGGTGGCTGCGGATGATATGAGCGGGATTGGACGGACGAACGACGCGATCCTGTACGGCGGGCGAGTGACGCTGTGGGTCAACGGCGATGACGACGACCTGCTGACCTTGGGGCCGAAGGTGCCATCGAGTGCCTCGCCCGCGTACGGGCAACCGTTCCTGAAAATCTTCGAGGCGGCGGGCCGGGACTTCTACAAGATCGACCCGCTGCTGTTCAGCCCCGCTGAAGTCGTGATCCACAACATCGACACGGGACGGGTGTTTGTGTTCGGACGAGTCAATCACGAAGTGCTACGAGAATCGTTCGGATTTTGATCCGCTCATTTCTCTCATCGAACCGCGAACGTTTAGCCGCGACGCGAAGGCTTTGAGTAGCGGAGCGTTGTGCTACCCTACTCCGATCCAACTGATCTCCCCATGCAATGACGGGTTCACTCATGCTCACACTCGAAGGTTGTCTGGCCCGGCGGAAGCGGTTGTGGGACTCCCTCCCGGCGAATGTCGAATGGATACTCGTCGCCGACCCGCGACACGTCCAGTACCTCGCGAACTTCTGGGTCCAGCCGCTGAGCTTCTCGGGGGGGGAACGCGGGTGGTTGTGCCTGGAACGGAGCGGGCGGTCAACTCTGCTGGGCGATAACTTCGCCCTGCGAGCGGGGGTGCATCCGGCCTACGTCGATCGCGAGATCGTCGAGAAGTGGTATGACCACAAACACGCGGTCATCAATCGCGATCATGCGCTGCTTAACTCGCTGCGACAGTTGCAACCGGACCTCAAGGGCCGACGCGGACTGATCGAAGCGGAGGCTCTGCCGGTGGCGGCGGGACAAGTTCTCGCCATGCAGTTCCCCTTGGACGGCAGCAGCCCCTGGACCTGCCAACTCCCGATAGAACCCAATGATTTACTCTTCCTGCCACCGGATGCGTGGAACGCCTCGCAAGAGGCCGCTGATGGGCCGGTCTTCACCGATCTGGGCACAGCTCTGCGTATGGCCCGCCGTCATAAGGAGCCGGATGAGATCGCCCTGATGCGGCAGTGCATGCGCGGCGGAGAAGCAGGCATGGCGCGGGCCAAGGAAATCGTCCGGCCCGGCGTGACGGAACTCGAACTCTACCGGGCCGTGGCCGATGCGAGCATTGCCGGGGCCGGGCGACCGGGGCTGGTGTATGGCGACTTCCGCGCCACGAATGCCACGAAGCCCAAGGTCGGCGGACTCCCCACCGATTACACGCTGCAAGAGGGCGATCTGTACATCCTCGATTTCTCGGTGGTGCTGGATGGCTATCGCGGGGACTTCACGAACACGTTCGCCGTGGCGGCGATCAATCCGGCACTGCGCGAGATGCACGCTCTGTGCGTGGCTGGGATGCGCGGCGGCGAAGCGGTCCTCAAGGCCGGAACTGCGGCCAAGGCGGTCCACGCCGCTGTGTTCAAGCCGTTCGCGGATGCCGGACGTCCCGAGTTGTTCACGCACCACGCCGGTCACGGGCTGGGTCTGGCGCACCCCGAGCCGCCGATTCTGGTTCCCGAAAGTACCGACATGCTGCAAGCTGGGGATGTCATCACCCTCGAACCGGGGGCCTATGCCGAAGGGATCGGCGGCATGCGGATCGAGCATAACTACCTCATCACTCCCACTGGCTACGAGCGGCTGACGCAGCACGTGATCGCGCTGGATTGACCGTGGGATAGGCTTCCAGCCTGTCATGGCGGGGTGGCCCCGGTTGGGTCGCTTTGGACCCTACCGGGGCGGCGCAGCCGGAAGAGGTTCTCCGCCGAGAACCGCCACCCCCCGAATCACCCTGGCCCTGCTACATGATCTCCAGGCAATGCACAGCATCGTTCTGAATGAGTTCGCCAATGAGTTCCGCGTTGTGTCGCAAAATTCTCTCGACTGCTTGAGGTATTTGATTGCCGCACCGCAGCCAAATGACTTTGGGTGGTGCCCCGTAGGGACGGCTACGCTCAGCGAAGTCGGCGTCTTGGGAGACAATGCAGAAGGCGTTGGCTTTCGCGTACTCCCAGATGAGTTCGTCGGTGGATTGATCCAACCCGGCGGCCCGAACGTGACCTGAATCAGGGATGAGGTCTGCCAATTTCAAGGGCAGGCGATGGCTCAGATTCTGGTCAAAGAGCAGCTTCAAGCGGCTGATCCCGTTGAGCGATGCTCGCGGTCGGCGGCATAAGCCAACGCGGCGCGGATGTCTTCCACAGTCAACTCGGGGAATTCATCCACAATCTGTGCATTGGTCATTCCAGCGGCAAGCCAGCCGAGAACATCGTAGACCGTGATCCGCATGCCACGAATACAGGGTCTCCCCCCCGTTTGCCAGGCTCGATGGTGATGAGACTCCGGTAATCCATGGATCACTCACAAACGCCTCTGAGCGCCCTCTTGGTGGTGAATGGCTACCCATCCACCGAGCCCCGTCCCCGTGAAGGTATGCGAGAATCACGGCTCTCGCTATTTTATGATGGCGCGAACGCCTGTCAACAGGGCGCGCATCGGGGGCATTCAGATGCTCTCCTGCGTTACCGTCCCTGTTTGACGGCGAGCTGTTCACCCTGGAGGCACCCATGTCCGAATTCCGCATCGAAAAAGACACCATGGGCGAGGTTCGCGTTCCGGCGAAGGCGTACTACGCCTCGCAGACGCAGCGGGCGGTCGAGAACTTTCCGGTGTCGGGCTGGCCGCTGCATAATGATTTGATTCATGCAATGGGGCTGGTGAAGTTTGCCTGCGGCGTGGCCAATCGCGACCTCGGGAAGCTGCAGAACACGGGGAAGAACCGGCTCAGTCCACAGCAGATCGACCTCATGCTGCAAGCGGCCAAAGAGGTTGCGGCAGGGAAGTTCGACGATCAGTTCCCGATTGATGTGTTCCAGACGGGGTCGGGCACCTCCAGCAACATGAATGCCAACGAGGTGATCGCCAACCGGGCGATCGAGCTGGCTGGGGGCGACCGGTTCGCGACGGCCAAGCCGATTCATCCCAACGACCATGTCAACATGGGGCAGAGTACGAACGACACCTTTCCGACGGCGATCCATGTCGCGGTCGGGATGGCCATCGCCCGCACACTGATCCCGGCTCTCAAGAAGTTCGCTGATGTGCTGACTGAGAAGGCCAAAGCGTGGGACAAGATCATCAAGATCGGACGCACGCACCTCGCCGATGCGACGCCGATCCGCCTGGGCCAGGAGATCGGCGGGTTCGCCCGGCAGCTCGACCTCTCCATCGGGCGGGCCGAGTCCGCCATTGAAGCGGTCCTCGAACTCCCCGTCGGCGGCACAGCTGTCGGGTCGGGGATCAACACGCATCCGGAGTTCGGTTCCCGCGTGGCGAACTGCTTGCGGGAGGAGTCGGGGATCGCCTTCGTCGAGGCGGTCAATCACTTCGAGGGGAACGCCCAACGCGACGGGCTGGTCGAGTGCCACAGCCAGCTCAAGACCATTGCGACGACGCTGTTCAATGTCGCCAACAACATCCGCTGGCTCGGCTCCGGCCCGCGTTGCGGGTTCTACGAAGTCATCATCCCGGACCTCCAGCCGGGGTCGTCGATCATGCCGGGGAAGATCAACCCGGTGATGTGCGAAAGCCTGATGCAGGTCTGTGCCCGCGTGATTGGGAACGACGGTTGCCTGACCCTCAGCGGGGCGGCGGGGGGCCAGTTCCAACTGAACATCATGATGCCGGTGATGGGCCAGACGACGCTGGAGAGTATTATGCTACTGGCGAGGGGGACGGATGCGTTTGTCGAGTTCTGTGCCAAGCAGATGGAAGCCAACGAGGCGGCGTGTACCGCCAGCGTCGAGAAGAGCCTGTCGATGGTGACGAGCCTGAACCCGTTCATTGGCTACGAGAAGGCCGCCGCCATCGCCAAGGAAGCCTTCAAGTCCGGCGAGACGATCCGCGAGTTGTGTACGAAGCAGAACATCCTGCCGCTGGATCAACTCAAGGCCGCGCTTGATCCGTTTAGCATGACAGAACCGCAGGCGTAACAACGTCCGCGTCCCAACCCGCCCGTTTAGCTGCGACGCGAAGTCTTCGAAGCGGAGCATTCCCCTGTAATTCGAGAAACCTCATGAACACCGCGACCTTCTGGAACATCATCCAAGACTCCCTTGAGGAGGCCGAGGGGGATCTCGACGAGCAGATGGAGTTCCTCGGCGAATCGCTGGAGGAACTCGCTCCGGCGGAGATCGTCGACTTCGACCGCCTCTTCCTGGAGCAGTGGGTTAAAGCCTATACGTGGGATCTGTGGGCGGCTGCGTACATCCTGGGCAAGGGGTGTTCGGATGATGAGTTCGTGGACTTCCTGGGCTGGCTGATCTGTCGTGGTCAAAAGGTCTACGAGATGGCCGTCAAGAATCCCGACTCGCTGGCTTCGCTGCTCAATGCGGAGGAAGGCGAAGACGCTCTCTACGAAGGGTTCCAGGGGGTCGCGACCCAAGCCTGGGAAGAGCGGACCGGCGGCAATCTGGACGACTTCCCCGACCACAAGATCGAACTGCCGAAAGAGCCACAGGGGCTCCAGTGGTCCGCAGACGGCGATGACTTGCAGACTCGTTGCCCGAAGCTGTATCGGAAGTTCTGGTGAGGGGTGGTGGTTCTTTGGGCACCGCTTCCGCTACACAGATTGCTTGTGCCCCGTGATGAGCGGCACCAAGCGAGTGGCAATCTCAGCCAGGTAGTCCGCAAGTCCGTTGTCGGCACCTCTCTCGCGTAGGGTTTGCAGCGGCGTTGCCATCCAACACGCACGCTGCCGTTCCCCGTCGGTACCAACAAGAGAGGTGAGAACTCGTTTGGGACTTCGGAGTGCAGTGTCGTTCTTGCCTGCGGTCAGTGCGTGTGACCTCAAGCATGGTTCCCAGCCCAGGTTTTGTGTTTCCGCGCGAAGACGCTCAGATTCAGCGGCATTCTGGGCCTGAAATCCACTCACCACCCAGGACTCTCGTTCGATGA
>JAYTFV010000002.1:0-3329 GCA_043734065.1 Planctomycetota bacterium | reverse complement strand
CTTCCGAAGTCTTCGGAGACTTCGGAAGCCTCGCGGATGGATTGATGCTTGCTTCTGATCCCTCATTGTCTCATTCGACGGGAGTTCGCTGCGTCGGGTAATCTGCGAAGACAGCTCGTCACCACTCAGGATACCCCCATGCAGGAAGCCAAGAACACCGCTCGGGCGCTGGTCAAGATCGGCTATGACGGCAGCGTTCACAAATTCTTCCGCGCGACCAATGCGGAGGAGCGGTTTGAAAACGAGCTGCGGGTGTTGCAGTATCTGGAGCGGCGGGGGTGTGGGTTTGTGCCGCGGGTGCTGGGGTTTAATCGGGAGAACCTGGAACTGGTGACGAGTAACTGCGGGGCGCGAGTCGAACGCATGGGCGATGAGCGGATGAAGGAGCTGTTCGCGGAACTGGAGCAGTACGGGGTGCGGCATGAGGATGCCTTTCTCCGCAATGTGACCTACCGGGCCGGCGACGGGCGGTTCTGCCTGATCGACTTCGAGTTCGCGACGATCCTCGAACCCGATGCCAGCGCCCTGGCCCAGCCCGTGTTCGAGGCGGCGGCGCATGCGGCGGAGGCGTTCCTGGCCGACTCGTCGACGCCCCAACTGAAATGGTCCGCAGCGACCGACATTGGCAAGTTTCGCTCCAACAATGAAGACCAGTTCGTCACGATGGCCTTCAACACAGAGGAGTTCAACTATCTCCCCCGACAGGGCGAGGTCCACTTCGGCGACTTCGATTTCGTGTTCGCGGTCAGCGACGGTATGGGCGGTGAGAAGTCGGGCGAGTTCGCCAGCCGGTTCGCGATCGACAACATCACCCGCCTGCTCTCGCGACGGTTCTCCCTCTCGATGGCCCAGACCAAGGTCGGCATCCACGATTGCATCGACGACCTGTTCCAGGGCATCCACCGCCAACTCACTACCCTAGGCGAGAGCTACGAGGCTGCCAAAAACATGGGGGCCACGCTGAGCATGGTATGGTACGTCCAGGGCCGGTTCCACTTCGGCCACATCGGGGACAGTCGCATCTACCACCTGCCGAAGAGCGGTGGCATGACCCAGATCACCGAGGACCACACCTACGTCGGCTGGCTGCGGCGGAAGGGCGAGATCAACGAGCGCGAGGCCCGCCACCACCCGCGCAAGAACGTCCTGATGCAGTCGCTCGGCTCCGGCAACCAGTTCATCCAACCGCAGATCGGCGAGTTGAGTTGTGAGCGCGGGGACCGGTTGTTGATTTGCAGTGACGGCGTGAACGAGGGCCTGTGGGACCGGGGGATCGCGGAGTTGCTCAACGACCCGCCGGAGTCGCTGGCCGCACTCAATCCGGCCCAGCGATTGGTACGAGCGGCGGTCGAAGAGTCGGGGCGGGACAACGCGACGGCGGTGGTGCTGGAGATTGTGTGAAATCCCAATGCCCAGGGGTGGCAACCCCTGGGTTTTCCGGGGGGGCGCTTCTGCAACTGGACTCACGGCTTTGAGCGAGCTTTCTCCACTCTCGCATCTCGTTTTCTCATCATGACTTATTGACATCTCAATCAAGCGATGATACTGTGAGCTTCTCATCTCTCATTCGTTTGTTGACTCGTTCTCCGTCCGTGTCCCTCCCCCAGGTCATTTGTCATTTCAGGGTGGTTGCGATTCGCAATCACTCCTCTGGAATTGTTGAACTGCGTCGTCTCGCGTCGTATGATTCAGTGAAGCGGGCTGTCATCACGCATTGTTGTCCGATTGAATCGGAGACGGTAGTGTCGTTGGCAACTCACGATGAGGATCGGTGTTTCGATGATTCAGGCAGAACTCCGGATCGCAACGGGAAACAAACAGGGGAACTCGATTTCCCTTCCGCAAGGGAAGTTCCTGGTCGGACGGGAAGAGGACTGCCACCTCCGCCCGAACAGCGATCTGGTCAGCCGCCATCACTGCGTCTTTATCGTGGACGATTTTTCCGTCCGGTTGCGGGATCTGGGCAGCACGAATGGGACGTTCGTCAACGGACAGCGGCTCGTCGGAGCGGTGAATCTCAAGCCGGGTGACCGCGTTCTGATTGGCAAACTCGACTTCGAGGTGATGATCGAGGAGACCTCCACGGTCGTCCCGA
Organism: Planctomycetota bacterium; assembly: GCA_043734065.1. Taxonomy (GTDB): domain Bacteria; phylum Planctomycetota; class Planctomycetia; order Planctomycetales; family Planctomycetaceae; genus TH-plancto1. The sequence goes on along the minus strand of JAYTFV010000002.1, from coordinate 1,234 downwards.
GTGCCTCGAAAACCGATACGATCATAATCGCGGGCACACCAGAAGCCGCTTCGGCCTCCACGCAATTCGCGATGCCTGTACTCGATCTGACTGCGTCGGCCCCCTCCGCACAGACGGTCTCGTTTCCGGAACCCGTGACCGCGGCGGCGATGGTCCCGGCGTCTGCCGACACCCAGCTGGTGCCATCGCATCCCGGAATGTTGCCGCAACCCGGCATGATGCCTCCCGGTTACGGCATGCCGGTCGGGTATCCGCAACAGCAACCGTACATGCAGCCGAACCCCTACGGCTATCCGGGCTATCCGCCGCAGATGCCGCAGATGCAGATGCCAGGCTACTATGGTCAGCCGATGTACCCCCAGATGCAGATGCCCATGCCGCAGATGATGCCGCAGGGTTACGGCATGCCTCAGCAGGGAATGATGCCGCAGCAGATGCAGCCCGAAGCCGCCCCCGAGGCTCCCGCTCCCTCCGGCGAAAGCTTGGCCGTCAAGCTGCCCGATCCGGCATCCACCGGGGCCAAGGCTCCCGCTCCTCCCGCGGCCCCCGTCGCCGCCGTCCCCGGTGCGCCCCCGGCGGTGCATATTCCTTCGGCCGCTGCGGATATCATTAAGCAGTATCAGACCCGCCGGTAGGGCGGTGGGTGAGTTCTTCATCATTGGGCTGGTGGTGAGCAATCGCAGGAGGCAGTGGAGATGTTCCAGCCATTGAGTGTCATGCCGTTGCCGGGTTTCCGGATCCATCTGCTTTTCGCAGACGGCGTGGAAGGCGATGTGGACCTGTCGCACCTTGCCGGAAGGGGTGTGTTTTCCCTCTGGAATAATCCAAATGCTTTTCAGTCCGTAAGCGTCGGCCCGGATGGCAGCATCCAATGGAGCGATGAAGTCGAACTTTGCCCGGATGCCTTGTATCTGGAACTCACTGGAAAGTCGCCGGAAGAGGTCTTTCCGAACTTGGCGAGGGCTGCGGTCCATGCCTGAGATCAACCGCTTTTATGGCATTGTGATCAAGATGTACTACAACGATCATGCGCCGCCTCATCTGCACGCCGAGTACGGGAATGCGAAAATGCTGGTCGGCATCGACACTCTCCGTGTGATTGCGGGCATGCTGCCTCCTCGTGCCACAGGACTTGTCCCAGCGCGGCGTAGCCGCAACCAATATGAAGCGATCAGCCATCAGCGATCAGCGGTCAGCCAGAAAGCCGCATCCGTCGAGCCGCCCTCTGCACCCC
>JAYTFV010000001.1:0-3514 GCA_043734065.1 Planctomycetota bacterium | reverse complement strand
GGGGTGCAGAGGGCGGCTCGACGGATGCGGCTTTCTGGCTGACCGCTGATCGCTGATGGCTGATCGCTTCATATTGGTTGCGGCTACGCCGCGCTGGGTTTCCTCCTTGTGGGTCGATCTCCATGCGGCGACGGGCAGGATTGCCCATCATACTTTCGAACTGACACTATGGCAGCGTCTGCACTTCCACCGATACCACAGCGGGGAGGTCGCGGACGATGGCTTGCCAGTGGTCGCCGCCGTCCGGCGAGCAGTAGACCTGGCCGCCGCTGGTGCCGAAGTAGATGCCACAGCTGGCGAGGGTGTCGGTCGACATGGCATCGCGGAGGACATTGACATAGCAGTTCTCCTGCGGCAGGCCGTTGGTCAGGGCCTCCCACTCGGTGCCGCCGGTGCGGCTGCGGTAGACGCGCAGCTTGCCATCGTGGACGAAGTGTTCGGAGTCGCTCTTGATCGGGACCACGTAGATGGTGTTGGGTTCGTGGGCGTGGACCTCGATCGGGAACCCGAAGTCGGTGGGCAGGTTGCCGCTGATGAGGTTCCAGTTCTCCCCGGCGTCATCGGTCCGCATCACGTTCCAATGCAACTGCATGAAGACGGTGTCGGGCTTCGAGGGGTGCAGGGCGAGATTGTGGACGCAGTACCCGACCTCGGCATGGGGGTCGGGGAGGTACTTCGACTTCAGCCCGTGGTTGATCGGCTTCCAGGTCTCGCCGCCATCATCACTGCGAAAGGCCCCGGCTGCGGAGATGGCGATGTAGATTCGCTGCGGGTTGGTGGGGTCGAGGAGGATCGTATGCACGGCCAAACCCCCGGCCCCCGGATTCCACTGCGAGCCGGATGGATGCGTCCGCAGTCCGGCCAGCTCGTGCCACGTCTGGCCGCCATCGGTGGTGCGGAAGAGAGCTGCATCTTCAACCCCGGCGTAGACCGTATCGGGATCGGTGAGCGACGGTTCGAGGTGCCAGACCCGCTTAAACTCCCAGGGGTGCGGCGTGCCGTCGTACCACATGTGTGTGCCGGGTGTGCCGTCGTACTTAAAATTGTTTCCGACCGGGTTCCAGGTCTTCCCTCCGTCATCGGAGCGCTGGATGACCTGACCGAACCAACTGCTCGATTGCGAGGCATAGATCCGGTCGGGATTCGCCGGCGAAGCCTTGAGGTGGTACACCTCCCAGCCGCCAAAGAACGGCCCGCTGACCTCCCACTGCTCGCGTTTCTCATTCGAGGTGAGAACAAAGGCCCCTTTGCGAGTGCCGACGAGAACCCGGACCGTACTCATGCCTCTCTCCTGGTTGTGGATTGCCGATTTCGGCCGTAGCAGCGAGCCAGCGGTTGAGCGACTGCCGTCCCCGCATTGCCCTGATGGATCGGCGAATGGTATCTCAGACGCGGGATCAAACCCAAGTGAAGAGGACCGTTCGGCGATGCTTGGTGCCTAGTCAATGCTTGATTTGGGGGTTGGAGTCCAGACTCTGCACAGCTCAAGGATGAATCTGGCGTGTCATCTCTCATCCCGGAGGGATGCCAGACATTAGCCGGTGGTTGAGCGCAGCGACACCACCGGAATTCGGTCCCCGCCCGCCCCCGCATCCCGGAGGGATGCCAGCAGTGCGGCTCGGGGTGGGGCTTCTGGCGTCAGTAAACGCCGGGAGATCTCTGCCATCCCTCCAGGATGGGGCGATCTGGGCGACTGCCATCCGGTGGTTTCGCTGGCGCTCGACCACCGGCTAATTTCTGTGACCCCTGCCGGGGTCGGACGAGTCCGCATCCAGTGCCTTGAGAGGTTCGCGGGAGGCGCAATTCTTAGTCTTACGCTGTGTCGCCTGCTCCGGAGCAGGCTAAAGCCTGGACTCCAACTCCGATTCTGAGCCTTGACGGGGCACTACGGGTCAGGCAGGCCCTGTGTGATCTCGGGATGGAGCCACTCCATTTGGAACTCTTGTTTCACCCGCTGATTCCGGCAACGCTTGTTCAGTCCGTCCGGTGTGTGTCGCGAGGTCGGTGCCCCCGAGAACTGGGGAGAGGGAGCGCCGACTTGACGGGCCAACGTGCTGAAGTAATCCCGACGAGAGAGCGGTCGGTCGTCACTCACCAGATAGAGCGGACCGGGATTCGGGGCTGTCAGTGCCACCACACAGGCCCGCGCGGCGTCGTCCCCGTGGATCAGGTTGAGCCACGCTTCCGGATTCCCTCCGATCGGCTCGCCCGCTTGCAGTTGATCCACCCGTGCGAGCAGTCGGCCCGGCCCATACAGCCCAGACATACGCAGGATCACCTCGCCAGCAACGCGCTCGCGCAGCCTCCGCTCGGCGGCCAGACAGATACGCCCTCCTTCAGTGATCGGCTCGGTGGGTGACGCCTCGTCCACCCAACTCCCATCGTCTTGTCCGTAGACGCTGCTGCTTGACACATACACGAACCGGTCGATCCGCCCCTGTAACGCATTCAGGACATGAGTCAGACCATCCAGGTACAGTGTCTCCTTCGAGGCCCCACCGGAGCGGTCATACCCCACGCAGTACAGCACGCGCGAGGCGCTCGGAAGCGAGCCGAGCGTCTCCGGTCGCATCAGTTCGGCCACGATCGGCTCGATCCCCTGCACAATAAGTCGAGCGGCCTTCTCGGCACTGCGAGTCACAGCTGCGACCGTCCCTCCCTGCTCAAGCCAGCGTTGAGCGACCCGCGAGCCGAGGAAGCCGCAGCCGAAGAGGAGTAGCCTGTTCGGGTCGGAGTTCATGGGGCGATGGCCCCGATCTCTCGCAGGTAGGCTGCGAGGGCCGCCTGCCAGGGACGGAGGGGCAGTCCCGTGACACCCGCGATCTTCGAGCAATCGAGTACGCTGTAAGCGGGCCGGGCCGCGGGGGCTGCAAACTCAGCGGTCGTGATGGGAAGGATCGGCGTCGTCAGGCCCGCCAGTCGAACCGCCTCGCGGGCGACCTCGAACCAGGATGACTCGCCGCTGTTGGTGGCGTGATACAGACCATACGACTTCGTCTGAACGAGAGCGGCAATCGCCTCGGCCACATCTCGGGTATAGGACGGCACGCAGCGCTGATCGGCCACCACTTTCAGTTGCGGTTTTTCCTTGGCCAGTCGCAGCATGGTGACGACAAAGTTCCCCTTGGACTTCGTGGCCGCCTGACCATACAGGCCACAGGTGCGAATCACGAAGTGTGGCGGGCAGAGGCTCCTGACGAAGTATTCGCCCAACAGCTTGCTGGCGGCGTAGACCCCCTGCGGACCGGGCAGATCGGTCTCGCGGCGCGGCGTCCGGGCATCACTCTCCAGTCCGAACACATAATCCGTGCTGATGTGAACCAGCGTCGTTTGGCGTTTGGCACAGGCCAGCGCCAGGTTCCTCGGTCCCCAGGCATTGACGGCCAGCGCCGCTGCGGTTTCGGTCTCGGCCTTGTCGACTAGGTTGTAAGCGGCGGTGTTGACCACCATGTCGGGCTGGACTCGGTCGAGCATGGCCTGGATGCTGTCGGGCTGGGTGACTTCGACATCGGCG